>DASXTY010000857.1:0-3789 GCA_036505155.1 Polyangiaceae bacterium
GATCGTCAGGGCTGAAAACCGAAACCACCGCCTCGGCATTGGTTTCTCCCTCGGCCAGCGCGATATCCAGATCTTCTGCCGCGGAGCCCCAAGCTTTTCTTTCGGCGATTTTCTTTTTGATGCCGGTGGTGTGAGCTAAAATCTCCGCACGCAGCGCGGGCTTGTCCGCCAAACCTTCCATGATTGCATGAGGAGGAAAGTGACGAATGAAGTCGCCGGCGCTCCGCCGTCCGATTTCCAAGCTGTGCTCGATGACATGCGCGAGAAATCGTTGGCGCCCCTGCGCGAGCTTGGAGACGAACCGTGCGCCCCCTGGGTTCTCCTCGCTGCCACCGTTGCCCTTTCTGTGCGCCATGGATGCCTCCGGGTAAATGATCGAAATCACAGGCTAGCTGTTTTCCGCGCCAAGGAAATGCAAAAACGCGCCTCTCGGGGGCACCACCCCACGAGAATGCGGGACGGCACGGTTTTGACCGATCACTTACGCGGAGATTTTTGTGGACGCTTCGGCGATTTTGACGTCCCCGCGTCGCCGGCTCGCGCGGCGGCAACCGCTTGTGCCAGCCCGATGTCCGCTTGGGGTCGGGAGCTCGCTGGCGCGCCCTCACTCGATTGCTTGCTCGAAGTTGTTTCGACGAGCGGGGGCGCCGAAGAATCTGTCGGAGCCGGTGGCGTTGGCTCCGGGGTCGGCGCGCGAGTCACCGGAGCAGGCGGCGGTGCTGCTACAGGACCTGCAGTGGAGCTCGACGCACCGCGCGTCAAATACAGGATGACTCCGATCAAGCACAGCGCGAGCGCTGCCAAAGCGGCGAGCAATAACACCATACGACTCCGCTTTGATGGTGCGGCCTGCGCAAGCTCCCGCTCCAGATCGACGGCGGCCGCTCGCGCTGCGCGCACGGCGGCAGGCTTCTCTACAGCAACGGCTCGCGACGCGGGCTTCTCTCCCGCAACGCGCACCGCGCGTTTTGGGGGTGCTGCCTTGCGCTCTCCTGGCTCTTCGAGTGGCGTTGACTCGCTGTTTTCCGAGCTAGGGTGCGCCCCGCTTCCGCTCAACAAACCCCCGAGCGCCGGGACCTCGCGCAGCGGCTTCCAGGATTCCATGCCTAGGCGCCAGACCAAGGTATCCGCGGTCACCGCACGGCGAGCAACCTCGTCAGACAGCTGCTCGTACGTGAGCTCCCGGTCTCCTTCCGGTCCCTCGACGCCCCAGAGCGTCTCGAGGGCGGCTTCCTTGGCCTCGCCGGCCGGCTTCGCAGCGATAGCTCCGACCGGGGACGCTGGTTCGGGAGATACTCTGGGGCTCGCCAGTTTTGGTCTCGCCTCCTCTCGCTCGATTGCTGCGGGGCGTGGCGCTGGCCTTCGAGGCGCCGGCTCGGCCTTGGGTGCCGGCAGCGGCGCCTTTTGGGCCGCGACTGCCAGTGCTTTATTCGGCGACGGTCGGCCGAGCTCGGCGGCTTTCGCCGGAGCCGCCGCGGCGGCCGGCGATGTCACTGCGGTCTCCTTCGCCGCGGATGGCGCCTCGCCAGCGGATGGGGCCTCCTTGGCGACCACTCGGGCCTCGCCGAGGACGGCGGCGGCTTTCGGAAGCGGCGGCGACTCGTTCAGAACCAACGGAGAAGGCTTTGCGGGAGCGGCGGCCTCTTTGACAACCACGGCCTCTTTGACGACGGCGGCCCCTTTGACGACGGCGGCCCCTTTGACGACGGCGGCCTCTCCCGTAACCGGGGCTTGATTTGTGATTGCAGGAGCCGGGGGCGGGGTTTCCTTGGGTGCGGGCTGCTCGACGGGTTCGAACGCGGCTTGCACATCGCTAGCCGATGCCGTGGCCTTGCTGATCTCAGCCGCCGGGGCAGCTTGTGGCTCCGGGGGAGGTGGCTTCACCGACTCGAGCGCAGGCGGCTTGACGGACTCCGGAGGGGGTGGCCGGCCGGACTCGGGGGCGGGCGGCCTGGCCGATTTGCTGCGGGCGTCAACCCGTATGGGCGCCTTGCACTGCCGGCAGTTGATGGTGACGACTCGCCCCTTCACCCGACGTTCGTACACGTCATCAGGGATGGTGAAGCTTTTCCCGCACGATTGGCAGTTGATGTTGAACGCCATTCGTCTCTCAGTGGGTGCGGTGCCGCCCTAGATTGGCGCACGCCTCCCTACATTGTAAACGCTCTCGAAAAACCTGGCGTAACATTCGACAAATCCGCCTTCCCATCATCACGCCCGCCCATAGACGGGGATCGCAGCGCCGCTGATATCCAATGAATCATCGGACAGTAAGAAACTGATGACTCGCGCCAGCGAGGCGGTGGACACCCAGCGGCTGGGATCCGCCTTTGGCATGGCGCGCCGGTTGGCCGGCGTATCGATGACGCTCGGGAGCACGGCGTTTACCCGGACGCCGGAATCCAGCACCTCAGCGGCTACCGCTTGGACCAAGGCGACCACAGCGGCCTTGGCCGCCGCGTACGCGGCCGCATTGGCGCTTTCCCAGGGCCGAACCGCCGCGCGCGAGCCGATGAGAACCACGCGGCCCCTGCCAGCCTTCACCATTGGGGGCAAGAGCGCCTGCAGTGCTTGGCGCGCAGTTTCGAGGTTCGAGTCGAACATCGCCTGCCAGGCGCTGCCCGCCTCCGGAGCGTACAGCGGGGCGCCGCCCCGCCAACCGCCGGCTGTCAGAACCGCGCCATCGATGATGCGATAAATTTCCTCCGCGCCCCGACCGACTAGCGTCCCATTTTCCTGCGGGTCCTGCTCCAGTCGCCAATCGGTTGCCGCTGATAGCACCTCCCGCCAATCGTCCGACGATCGCGCGTCGAGGGGCAGCGCCAACACGTTTTCGTCGGCCCACCAGCCGCTGGTCGCGTCCCGCGACAAGCCCAACTTCTGCGCCAACTCAGTCAGGCGCTCCTCGTGGTGGTCCAAAGCGACGACGCAATGGCCACGCTCGACAAGGGCACGGACCAACTCGGAGCCCAACGCGCCGGCGGCGCCCGTGACCAATGTAAAGGGCGTGGGGGACATGGCGCCCAGTCTAGACCATGGGCTCGCTCAAAACACGAAGCCCAACGAGAAGCGCGTCATCAGGACTACCGGATACGTCCAATCGTGCAGGTCAAGAAGCTTGTCCCCGGCGCGGTTCAGCTTGATGAAGAGCGCGCCCTTGCAGTCGGTCACGTTCAAGCAGCGGGTCTCGCGGTTCAGCTCCACGCCGAGACCAAAGCCGCCGCCAATCGTGAAAAAACTGAATTTACTGTACGACCCAATGTAGGCAATGAGCTGTCGCTCTGTGTGGGACGCTTCGTCAATGGGCCCCTGGGGGTCGCTGCTTCGATATTTGAGCCCGTTGATGGCGAAAATTGCCCGCAGGACGTAACCCTCGAAGGGATGGCCGCTGAGCCAAAACCCGGGCCCGAACGAAGCGCCGGACATTGCGCCGAGCCCGTTCGAGTGCTGCTCCACGTCTCCTTCCAGAACTCCGAAGAGTCTCAGTCCCGGTGGGGTGCTCCACACCACGAACGAGGGAACCACTTCAAAGCTCAAAAATTCCCAGACTTCGCTTTCCAGCTCGAGACCCAAGTGGCCAAAAAGAACCGCGTTCAACGGGTCGACTCGAACCGAAAAGTCCGGTATGCCTACGCTTTCCTTTTTTGGAGGGGGCGGCGGAGGCGGTGGCTCCGAATAGTAGGGCTGCTGTTGCGGGTACGGCTGCTGTCCGTAGCCCTGTTGCGGATACGGCTGCTGCTGCGGATACGGCTGCTGTTGCGGGTACGGCTGCTGTTGCGGGTACGGCTG
>DASXTY010000858.1:0-3443 GCA_036505155.1 Polyangiaceae bacterium
CATCCAGTCCGAGCGGCGCATATCCGCTGGGGCGGCTGTGGCTCCGGCGCTGTATCACCTCGAGAGCGCCGTACACCGCCGCGGCATGGAGCGTGGTCGCGAGCTGGCACACACCGCCCCCCAGTCCCGGCTCGGTTTCATCGTTGACCAGCACCGGCGCTTTGACGAATCCTCGATCGGACCGGCGGGGTCCGACGATGCGGTTAAAGCTGATGGTTTGTCCAGGGGCCATAACGGTTCCGTCCAGGTACTTTGCGGCAACGCGAATATTGACCGCGCGCCGCCCGGCCCGCCGCGCAAAATCCGTTTCGTAGCTGGCGAGCACCTTGGTGATGTCGACGGCTCCAACGCTTGCGGGAGCCTGGGTCGAACGGCAGACCACCGTGATCGGAGCCGAATCCTCGCGCGATGCGGCGGCAATGGCCCGAAGCGTGGCTTCCACATCGAGCTCGCGACCCGACTGCTCTTCGATGCGCCGGTGCCGATCGACGTCGAAACGTTCTGGAGCCGGCGGCGCGTGCACCAGCGTTGCGACCCGGTGTTCGAGAAACGAGCGAGCCCGCTCCGCATGCCAGCGCCACGAGGGCTCGACGCCGATGGGTTCTCGTCGCTCGAGCAAACCTGAAACCAGTCGCCACGGGGTCGCGCGCTCGCGCGCTGCCAGAACATCCCGCATGGTTCGCGACACATCCAGCTCTAGTCCCAATTCGCTGAAACGCGCCGGTATCCATAAGTCGGGAAGCGAAAGATATGCCTGCCTCTCACCGAGCCTGCGCCGACGCTGTTCCAGCCAGTCGCCGAGCTTGGCGTTTTCTGGGGCAAGCTGGTCAAAAACCCATATTTCGCCACCCGCCTGCCAAAGCGCCTGCGCCTTTGCCCCGCCCCAAACCGCTGCGGTCACGCCCCCCGCGACGGCCGCTGCTGCGAGGAGCATTCGAGCTCGCATCGAGCGTCAGCGTAACAGACCGCACCACCAGGGTCCAGATTGGTTGGTTACGGTTTCGGCGACAGCATCCGGGTCGCAAATAACGCATCGGCTTGACCGGCGGTGGAGCGAAACTCGGCGCGCACGAGCAACGTGCGGCCCAGGTCCAGCGCGCAGGCGCGTGCACTCGCGGAGAAGGTTCCGCGCACCAGCGCCAGCTCCTGGTGGCTTTCCCGGTCGACCAAACGGAGCTCCGCTCCGGTCGCTCCGGGACCGAGCGCGATGGTCGAGTCCACGCAGCGCCCCATCGGTACCAGGATGTCCACCATCTGGAAATGGGTGGGAGAGACACTGAGCACCTTGACCCCGCCGAGCTGCGCCGCGCTGCGTATCACGCCACGGCTCACCATGCGGGAAAGCAGTCGGCCGGCGGCCAAGGTATTTTTCAAAAGCGCGTTCGGACTGTCGCGCTCTTCCCTCAGCTCGAGCGCGTAACGGCCGGCGCGCAATAGTGCCTCCACGTCCAGGCGCGCGCTGCCGCCACTGCCACAGGAAAATAAGGTCACTTGCCCAGAGCCGCGATCATGCGCCACCAAACTTTGGGTCGAATCCCAGAGCCAGGCTTCGATGCCATGAGTTGGCGCACCCCCCAGTAAGTCCAAGCGTGAACAACCTGCCGGCAAATCGAAGTTGATGCTGCTCCGCCGACCGGTTTCTAAGTTGCCCTGAGCAACCGTCTTGGCCTCTGGGTAGCCGGCTTCCCGCAAGCGGGTTGCGTTTTCTTTGCGCACTTGCGATAGGTCGCCACTCGGCGCCACATCGAAGCGCAAGGTCTCGACGTCAGGATCCTTTAGACCCCCTTTTTCGGACCGTGAAAGCAGCACCATAGCCGCACCACGGCCGGCGTGGGGCCTGATTTCCACGGTGACTGCGGTGCGGGCGGGCGCACACGCAATCATCCACCGCTCGGCGCCGCTGGCTGCAGCGCGACCCACGATTCGACCGCTGAAGTCGGTTACTGAGACGTCCAGGTAAGAGACTTCTTCCGACGGCACCACCAGAATGTCCAGACACCGATCTTCGTCGATCGCCGCCGAGACGCGTGTCGCGACCGCGGGATCCAGCGGAACGGCGACGCGGCGAACGTCTTGCCAGGTCGAGCCGATCAGTCGCCGGTGCTCCATCAACCGCTCATCCAGCCCGGGCCAATCCGCAAGCCGGCGCTCCATCGAGCCTGCCCGGTTGTGAGCGCCCACCGCCTCGCCAACTCGCTGCGCGTCGGCTGCGCGCACGTGCTGTGCTCCAATCGCCACCAGGCCGTACCCGGCAACGACCCGCGCCACCGTGTAAATATGAACCGGGTGCGGTGGACAAACCAGGAGCGACGGCGTGTCGTCTTGGGCTTCGTCGGTCGCGAGCACCGTGCCGTCCTCTCCGTACGCGAACAGGTCGAGATCGTCGACCGAACGGCTGGCCCGAGCGATGAGCAGCACGCACGCGTCGCGCGGCACACTGAGCATTCCAGAAACGCGGTCTCCCGCCGCCGCGGCTTCCATGGCAACCACCAGCGTTTCCTCCGCACCCGCTTTTTTTGCCCGTTGCGCATCGGTGCCGAGCCAACGTTGTGCGTCGAGGCGGCCCGAAAACTTTCCAAACGGATCCCGTGACCCGGACTGAGACGCGGGCCGCTGCCCGTGGGCACAGCCGAGCGCAGCGCAGCAAAGCAGGAAACCGGACCACGAAAGCGCCCGCGCCAGCCAAGACCAGCGCATCATTGGGACTCCACGCCGAGCGGTAGTCGGCCGGTCTGCCAAACCGCGAGCAACCAGTATATTTCCGCCCCCGTCGCTTCTAGCTCTACACGAGCATCGGCGTGTCCGTTCGCGCAAAACGCCGCGGCCGCGCCCTCTGGTCCAGCGGCGCGCGAAGATTGCAACCCGTCGTCCACCGAGATCGCGAAACCGGTTGGCAGGCCCCGGACGACGGCTCCAGCGACCAGGTAGCAGCCGTCCGGCTCGATCTCCAGCGGCAATACGGTCGCCCCCTGAACGCCGAGCGACTCGTATATCAACGCGCGACCCGGCGGGCGCAGGTGATGCCGCCGTATTGCTTCGGCGATACGGGCGATCCCCACCGGCCCCCAGCGCTGTGGGAGCCCTTCCGGCAGATCACTCACCGAGTGTAAGAGCAATACCTCTCCGCGCGGCGGGCCGTCGGTGATGTGCACCCGGCCCAACGTGGCACTGCCCAGGCAAAAGCTGGTGGACGCGTCGGTACTCTCCGAGTCATCGCTTCCGAGCAAGTCCGCTCCCGGTATCGAAATCACGTCCAAATCGATGTCCGGTACCCATTCGGAGCGCCTCTGCACGACGAGCGCATCGATGCGATGACAGCCCTGGCCCAGTCGCAACACGATGTGCGCGGATCCGGTCGGGCCGGTATGGAGCTCCCGCCTGCTGAAATCTACTGCCGCCTCACGCTGAGCGCGGGCCTTGATGGAAGCAACCCGAGATTCTAA
>DASXTY010000859.1:0-4186 GCA_036505155.1 Polyangiaceae bacterium
AACCGCTGCAATAGATGCGATAGCCGGTTGTATCCTGACTGGTTGCGGCTTTCCACCCGACGACGAGCTGATTTTCACCCACGCCGGCTGTGACCCCGGTCGGCGCCGCCGGACCCAGAAAATCGTACTTTCCCTTCCAGCTGGCGGCTTGCCCCGCCGGGAGCTGCGTCGAGTTATTGAACAGAATGAACCACAGCGTGAAGTCCTGGGGCCCATCAGTGAGTGCCGCGCGAAGCTCGTTCGCTCTGGCGGTGCAGTCGGCACAGGTGCCGCTGCCCGGGGCGGTCGACAAGTAGTGTTGTCCGATGATGTCCTCCGGGAGGATCGGCACCACGTTATCAAGCTTCGAGATTGTTCCCGCTCTGTAGACGAGCCAGCACTGCGGCGAGCTGCCCTGCCGGTCGCCGATGAGCTGGCAGTTGCTGGAGGATCGGGTTGCCCAAACCTCGAGGGTCAGGCCGGTAACCTCGCTGAGAGTCGGGTGAAAGGTTATCGGTGTATTTTCCAGACATCGAGTGAGGCTCATCGGCGGAAGTGAGTCGTTGGACTGCTCGATGGACGGAAGCGTCACCGTTTGCGCTAGCGCCCCGGACGTCGCAAGCACGCCGAACAGCCACGCCGCCGCCCCCAGCCAGCGCAAAGGAAACCGGGAACGCATCCTCGTCACACCAAGCACAGAGCGTGCCACGAACTGGGCTGCGAATCGAAGCGTTTCCTCACCGGGGCGGCGCTCCAAGGCCGGACATGTCGTCGCTGGTGGGCAGATGCGGCGCCAAACTGGCACTGTCAAAGTCGCATCTCGACGTGGGTGAGCTTTCTCAACGTGTCGAGCCATTGTCGGTGCAAAAGCTCGAACTTCGCCTCCCTCACCCGAACGGCCAGGTCTTCGCGCGCCTGTTCGTAGCTCGGGAGCTTCGACGGATCGCGCTCCAGCACCTTTATGATCGCCAGCCGCTCGGCGATCCGAACCGGCTCGGACACCTCGCCGACATCGAGGGCCAAGCAAGCCCGATCCGCCGCCGCCGGAAGCGAGCCTGGAGTCATCCGCGGGAGCATACCGCCTGCCGCTCCGCTCTTGTCGTCTGAGAAACGACGCGCGAGAGCGGCGAAGTCGGCTCCGCTCCGCGACTGTTGCACCAGGTTTTCGGCGCGCTTGCGCTTTTGCTTCGAGAGCGCGGCGTTCGCCGTGCTGGGCAGGTCCACTAGGATCCAGGCGGCTCGAAATGGGAGCGTCCTCCGCTCTTCCAACACCAAATCGCGATATTCCTTTTGCAGGTCGTCTTCCGTCACCCGGCCTCTTCCCTGGAGTCGCAAATTCATGAGCTTTACTCGAAGCATCTGGCGGCGTAGCTCGTCGCGATATTGCTGTTCCGTCAATCCGGCCCGCCCCGCCTCCATGATCACCTGCTCGGGCGTGAGTCCTTGGCCCGAAGCCACCCGAGCCAGCGCCGCATCCACCTCCTTATCCGCCACGGAAATCTTTCGCCGATTGGATTCCAGCCGCTCCAACTCTTCATCCACCATCATCTGCAGAACGACTTTGGAGATCTGCGAGATCATTGCCGACCGTTGCGCGCTCTGCGGCGCGTCATAAACGCGATTCCTCAACAGCAAGGGCCGGGCGCGCTTGTTCAGATCGCTCAAGAGAATGGGCTTTTCGCCGACTACGGCAACGATGCGTTCCACCACGGCCCCGCGCGCCGACATCGCCGAAAGGACCAGCGCGAGCGCAGCCAAGGCGAGCGGCCCACTGTTTTTGCGTGTGTTCTGCAAGCGCGTCCGGCGAACCAGCATCCGAGTCAGGGATACCACGGGTGCGATGATCCGCGCACGCCCGCGGCTTGACTTGAAAGCCGTGGCGATTAGAGGTTCCAAAGCGATGACCTTGCGGCCGCGGATGCTCGGCGCCGCAGCCCTGATCTTGGGGCTCAGTTTGCGCGCACGCGCCCAGACGAACCCAAGTCAGCCACCACCGGCGGCTCCCGCGCCCGCTCCTCAACCCGCCCCACCCGCTCCGAATCCCGCCTCGCCGAGCCCACCGCCTAGCTCCGCGCCGCCGGGTCCCTATCCACCGCCGCCCGCCTATTCGTATCCACCCCCCGCGCCCTATCCCCCCGCGCCGACGCCGACTCTTCCAACCGGGCCACCGCCCAGTACAGACCGCCTACCAAAAGACGCTGCGCTCCTCACGTCGCCATTCGCGGATGTGTTGTTCGCGATGTACGACGCCACCGACCGCTTCGAAAGCAGCGCCAGCCTGGGCGGGCAAGTTGGCATGTACCTCTTGAAGCGCATCCGGTTGGTTGCCCGGGTCGCTTTCCCGGTCACGGCCGCGTCCGACACCCATCTCGCTGCGGAGGCCATCAACTACGAAACGCTGAAGTCGGATTCGCCCAAAGTGATGTACGGCGCCTCGGCGGGAGTCGCGTTGATTGGAACCAAAAACTTCGTTTTGGCGCCCAGCCTTTGGTTCTTGCGCACCAACGAGGGGGATTACGGCACCGCGCTCGGCGTATCTCTGCCCCTCGAGTGGGTTTTGTCCAATGGCATCCGTTTTGGCGCCGAGCCCGCGATTGCGCACGCGTTCGGCGGGAGCTTTCGGCAGCGTTGCGTCCTGGTCAACGTAATCCCGGCGCCGTGCACGGTGGACGAGACCCGGACCTTGGACCGCTCTTCAGGCCTGGCGCTTTATGTTCAATTGCAAGTTGGCTGGGGCTTCAATTATCCCAAGCCGTGACGGAGCGGCGCTACCTCAACATGTACGAGCGCGCGAGCGTGGTGACGAATTCGTCACGCGGCCAGTGCCGGTAGTAGCCCCCTCGCAGCGCGAGTTTTCCGGGCGCGCGGTCGTCGATCAAAACCCCGATGACGCGCACCAGCGACTCGGGCTCAATGCGCTGGCGACCCGTATCGTCTTCCGGTCGAAGCCGGACCAGGACTTTGAGCTCCCCGTGTTCGCGCTCGCTCACGGTGACCCGGCAGGTGTCTTCGCCGGTTTCCTCGCATAAGTTCCGTGGTGCCAGCGCCCGCACGCTCAGGATGAGCTCCGTAGCCATTCCGCCTCTGGCATGGGTTCGCCGTTTTACGACTCCGAACACGCTCACGTTTTTGGTCTTCCAGTGAACCGGGTCGCGCGTCGACATCACTGGGTCGTATTCGACGCTGTTTCGAAGCGCATCCTCCTCGTCCGACAGCGGCGCGTAGTCGATCGAATGCCCGTAAGGGCCAGCCGACGAGCACGCCTCTATCAACCCCAGCATGACGCACAGCCAAGCGGTGCGGAATGGGCTCGCGGCGACCACGACCGAGCTTATCGCCCGAATCCCGCCCTCCCGACAACCGGTGCGGCTAGTGTCCTGTCTCCGCAATTCGTTTCCGAATTTCGGACCGGCGCTTTGCGCCGGCGGCTTCGCCGGACAGGACCCTAGCATCATCTCGGGGGGTGCTGGGGCACCCCCCACGGACTTGCTTTGCAAAGTCCGTCCCCCCGCGGCCGCTTCGCGTCCGCCCGAGTGTCCCGCTGTGCTTCCGAACTTCCGCGCACCCAAAGGAATTATTCTAGGAATCACGGAGACAGGACACTAGGTGCCTTATGGCACCTTCTTCCAAGCGGCGCGGGTCTTGCCCGACCGGCGCGGTTCAGTGAGGCTGAGATCGTAATCCGCTCCGCGATTTCTGAGCTCATCCACCTCGTCGTCGGTTTTCACCCTCAGCATGGATTCGCCGACACCGTCGTATAAAATCGGGATCCTCAGCCCACTTTGACGAAACCAGCGAGCTATGGACTGAGCGCGCCTGCGCGAGAGCGTCAAGTTGTAAGCCGGCGTGCCCACGGTATCCGTGCGGCCGGTGATGAACAGCTTGATCACTCCGGTGCCCTTGTTCTTCTTGTATTTGGCAACTTCTCTCTGGATTACTTGGATGCTGTCCTCGAGCTTCGGGCGCTCGCTCGGCCGAATTTCCGCCGAGTCAGTTTCGAAGTTGACCTCTTCGTGCGGAACGCGAACCTGCCAGACGTCAACCTTTCCTGTAAAGGTAGCGCCGTCCGTTGCTTGGACGATATAATCCACGAACGCAACCGGGTCTGACGCGCGGGGTCGCCAGGTCAGCACAATCTGCGCGCCGGGTTTCTTGTTCGAAAACTCTTCTTCGCCCTCGTGGAGCATCGAGCCGCTTTCACCGAACA
>DASXTY010000860.1:0-1803 GCA_036505155.1 Polyangiaceae bacterium
CTTTTCTCCCGAAACCACGAACCACGGCAGTTTTCCCAATCTCACCCTTGAGCTTTGAACCGCCGTTAGGCATTGAACGGAGCGAAGCGATTGAAACCTTTGGAACGTCCGGACCGGGCTTCAGCAGCGGCTTTCCGCCGGCAGCACGGCAAATACCAACACGGCCGTGGTGGAGCTGGTGAGAAATACAGCCGCCATCTGGCCGAAACCGATCAGCGCCGCCATTGAGAGGCCGGCTGCGGCGCTCGAGCCGGGCGCATACCCGAGCGCCTCCACCAGCTCCCTCAGCGCGGGCGCGATCATAGTCACTCTGCCTGTAGCGTTGGGCACGGCGGGGCCCATGAGCACGCCGACAATGCTCAGCGCTAGGACCTGGCTGGGAAAGTCTGCCCTGGTGTGGGCCACCGTCCAGAGGGACAACCGGTAAAGCACTCCCGAGGCTGCGATCGCCGCTCCCACGGCGAGAACGCTCACTACCAGAACCCAGCTCGCCGACGAGAAACCCGTCAGCGCGACTTCGGGACGGGCCACGCCGCCCAGGACCCATGCAGCGGCCAGAAGCAGCGCGAGGACGCCCTCCGGCAGCGCCTCGGCTGCAAGCATGGGAACGACAGCGGCAAGGAGAACCAAGGCGTGCCAGCCCGGCGGTGAAAGTCCTTCCGCCGGCGCGGCGAGCCAACCGGAAAACAGGATCACGCCCGCTAAGAGCACGCTCAGGGCGCCCCCTGGACTGCGCAGGCGCTGGAGCTTGGCTTGGGACGCTGCTGAGGGCGTTGTTTGTGCAATGTTTCCAGAAGTTCCGATCTTGCTGTCGGCGGCCGCCCCTTCGCCGCGGGCAAGGGCCGCCTGGAGACGTCGGCTCAGGGTCGCCGCGATCGCAAGCGCCACGTCCGGCTCTTGGCGCATCAGACTGAGAAAGCGCGCGCGATCGAGGCGGAGCAGCTCGCCGTCGGTCTCCGCACGGATAGTGGCGGATCGAGGGCTGTTGGTGAGGAGCGCCATCTCGCCCACCGGATCGCCGGTGCCGAGAACCGCGACCCGGTTCTCGCCTTCATCCGCTCCACCCACCACGTAGACGCCCAACTCTCCACGCGCGACCAGGTAAAAGGCGTCGCCGGGTTCGCCTTGGCGAAACAGCTCGGCCCCGCTTGCCAGTCTGACCGGGACGAGATGCGCGGCGAGCTTCGCCAGGGTAACGCGTGCGAGGCCCGCAAAGAGGTCGACTCGGGCGAGCAGAGCCGCGTGCTCGGCGATCAAGGATTCGTTCGTCATCCGAGCCGCGAGATATAGTGGAAAGGTCCGGACGTTCGCAAGGGGATAAAAATGAACGCGAACTCGGTATTCGTCGCTATAAAGCGATTGTGTGCGAAAAGGATGAATACCTACTCACTCTGGTCCGCTACATACATCTGAATCCGATCAGGGCGAAGCTGGTGCAGAAGCTTGATGACTATCCATATTGCGGCCATCGCGAGTACTGCGGAGCTCGAGCAAGTGAGGTGCTGGAGCCGAGCCGGGGGTACTCGAGATGCTGAGAGGGCGCGCAGGATACCGGCGATTTGTCCGAGAGGGCTTGAAGGACGGGCATCGGGGGGACTATTACGACGTGATAGACCAGCGTTTTTTGGGAGAAGAGCGCTTTGTCGAAAAGCTCAAAGTTCAAGCCGACGAAGAAATCGTGCCGCCAAGGCCTAAGAAGCCATTGAGCGTCGCCTTTCGCACTGCTGCACGTGCCGTCAACCTGGAGCCAGAGGTGCTTTCGGAAGCGGACCGCAGTTGGCGCGCATCGCGCTATCGAGCGCT
>DASXTY010000861.1:0-8062 GCA_036505155.1 Polyangiaceae bacterium
GGAAGCGATGTCCGTCGGGGCGCATTGGAAGCAGCGGGCAGAGGCACGGTGGTGCTGGACGACGTGGTCGAGCTCCCATTCAGTTTGCAGCAAGAGCTTGCGCAAACATTGCTGACGCGTCGGCTTCGACCGCCCGGATCGGCCACGGAGTTGACGCTTCGAACGCGCATCGTAGCCACTTCGCGCCGCGATCTGCGCCTGGAGACCGCGCAAGGGCGGTTTTCCCAAGACCTCTACGACAAGTTCGGTGGCCAAGTCTTCAGGGTGCCGCCGCTACGCGATCGCCCCGAAGACATCTTGTCGGTGGTCGAACATTGGGTTGCGCTGGCAAAGCGGCGGGGTGACGTGCCCTCGAGCTTCACCATATCCAGCGAAACTGTCTCGGCGCTGCTGAACCAAGATTGGGCGGCCAATGCTAGCGAGCTAGAAGCCGCCGTGGAGTGGGCTTTGCGCGCAGCCTCCCGTCGCGCTGGAGGCGACCTCCTGCCGCGCGATCTCCCGTCGCCAAGAGCGGCATCATCCGCGCTCACGTCCGAATTCGATCCTGCGCTCACCTACCGGCAGGTGCGCAGCGGTTTCGAGGCCGACTTCGAACGGCGGTATGTTTCCTGGTTATTGTCCCGCCACCAGGGCAATATCAGCGCAGCGGCGCGAGAAGCCCGGATGGATCGAAAGCACCTGTACGACCTCGCGCGTAAGCACGGCCTCCGGCAGCGCTCGGGTGGGTCTCCAGAGTAAGAGCCGCCAAGCTTTGCCCAAGACCAGTCGACCGGCGGGCCGGTGCACAGGAAAGGCTCTCGCGTAGCAGGATGCAACTACGAGCTTGCTGGCCGGGGCTGAACTGGCTAACAGTTTGGCCCCCGCGTTAGTGGTGTGGCATACACACCTACCTGTACCTACCCGTGAGACTGGGTTGAACCGGGCGCCGCCAGCTGCCCGGTAAGAAAAGGAGTTGCCCCGGATGACGCTAAAAGCCACCCATTTGCTCGCTCTGATTCCACTTGGGTGTTTAGCGGCAACCGGAGCCGTTGGAACGCAGCTCGCCCTGCTGGGACTGACGCTCGCGATCTTTTTTGGCACTCTGTCTTTCCGCCGACCTACCCCCGGCGAAGCGACGACTACCAACTCCAGCCACTGACTCAACAAAGCCAAATCCCGCCTCCGCGCTCGTCCATGCGTCAGAGCTCCGCTCCGCCTCGCTTGAAGTCCGTCGACGAGCTGCTCCTTTACGAGGTTGAAGCCCTGGGACTGATCCTTCGTGGAGGTTCCGTCATCGACTGGCATCGACTGGACTTCACCGAAGCGGCTCAGGCGCGTCAATTCCTGGAGAACCACGAATTGTCGCCGGACGACCCAGCCGACCTCGCCTTCATGGAGCACGTGAAACACGAGGCGATTAGCTTTCTGAGGCGAAACTTCGCCTTTGCCATTCCCAAGCCGGTCGAGCGCGCATCTCTGGAAGAGCTTCTGCTGCTTGCATCCGGCAAAGGTCACCGGCAGCTTTGCGCCTGCACCATTCTCAAAGCGGTACACATCATCAATCACATGGCCGGGCGTGAGCTGCTGTTTCGCTTGCCGGTGAGTGATCGCGATATGTTCCATCTGGTGGAAGAAAAAGTGTACCGGGTAGTGGGCACCATGTTGAGCGAAGGCTTTCCGATTACCGAGTTCATCGGAGGCCGCAAGAACGTGGATTCGACCTACACCAAACTGCTCTCAAAACCGGAAGCCACAGCTTCGGCGCTGTACGATAAGCTGCGCTTCCGCATCGTTACCCGCAGCGGCGACGACATCCTGCCCGTCCTGCACTATCTCACCGATAGGCTGTTTCCTTTCAATTATGTGGTCCCCGGGGAAAGCACCAACACCATCTTTCACTTTCGGAGCTACTGCGAATCCGATCCGCACCTATCCAGCATGGTGGACCAATTCCAAGGCGCGGTGGACGACACCCTAACCCCGGGCGACAACCGCTTCAGCGCGCCCACCTATCGAGTGATCCACTTCGTGACCGACGTGCCGGTGCGCGTGCCACCCGACATCATGGAACTGGCCCCGCCCGGCTCCAGCGCTCTGAGACCCATCGTGTTCATGCTGTGCGAGTTCCAAATCCTGGATGCCGAGAGCGACGCCGCCAACGAATCCGGCGAAGCCAGCCACGCGGCCTACAAGCACCGCCAGCGCGAGGCGGTTTTCCGTCGTTTGCGGCTGGGAGCACGCCCGGCCCGAGATCCGAAGCGACCCAGGAGCTGATCCACAAAACCAGCCACTTTAGATGAAAATGGGCTACCAGTAGCGCATGCGGCTACACAGCGCCAAGGTCCCAGAGCTCGCGCTCCAAATCGTCCGAGCCCTCACCGCTGAGGGGGATATCGAATGCGAGTCCCCGAAGGACGTCCAGCTCGACGTCGAAGCGGTGCTCAACCAATATATCCGCGACGAACAAGAAGTCACCGAGCGCGCCAAAGACTTGATGGCCTCGCGCGGACTTCCTCAGACCGAATTTGCGCGGATCCGCAGAATGGTCGCCGACGAACGACAGCTCAAGCTCGGAGACGAAGCGGTCGACTACTTACTGGACCAGTTGATTGAGACCCTCATGTACTCCGATCACGTAAATGAGGTGTACGCCGAAGATGTCGAGCTCCGGCGCAAAATGCGCGAGCCGCTGCGCCGTCACGCCGCCTCGGAGCAGGACTTGGTACAAGAGGTGCGGGCTCGGCTGAAGCACGTTCAGGAGGGGACTGCGGTCTGGGAAGTCGAATACCGACGCATCATGGAGGACATTCGTCGTCGCAAAGGCCTCTGATGCGCAGCATGACGGGTTTCGGCGAAGGGGAAGCAACGCTCGGCGCTTGCAAGCTGGTGGTGGAAGTGAGGTCCTTGAACAATCGTTTTCTGGATACCCGCGTGTGGATGCCCGAAGAGCTCGAGAGCTTGGGATTTTTCCTGGAACAGCAGGCGCGGAAGCAGCTCAGCCGCGGTCGCCACCAAATCGCGGTTCGAATGGAGGGAGCGACGGCCCCACCCCCGAACTTCGATCTCAAACGCGCCCGCGCCGCCTACCGCGCACTGGCCGAGCTCCGCGACGAGCTGGCGCCGGGGACCGAGCTGCCCATTACGGCGGTGACCAATGTGCCGGAGTTTTTTGTCTCACCGCAGCCGATGGATGTCGAAGCGGCGCGCGCGGCGCTGTGCCAGGCGCTGAGCTCCGCCATCGAGCAGCTCGACCAGATGCGGCGCTCGGAAGGGGGCGGGCTAAAGGCGGAGTTTATGACCCGCATTGCGGCGGCCCGGAAGCTTTTGCGTCAGATTGGTCAAGACCGAGCCGAACACGTTCGCACCTACCAGGAAAAGCTCCGGGAGCGGGTGCGCCGGCTACTGGGAGACGTGCAAGTTAGCGTGGAGCCCGGAAGGCTGGAGGCGGAGATTGCCATTTTGGCGGATAAGCTGGACGTGCGCGAGGAGCTGGTTCGGCTGGATAGCCACCTTGACCAGTTCGAGCAACTTCTCGAGCACGCCGAGCCCGTCGGACGGCGCCTGGATTTCTTGCTGCAGGAAATGATCCGGGAGCTCAACACGCTCGGCGCAAAGAGCCACGACGCGTCGCTTTCGCATTCGATTGTCGAGCTAAAGTCCGAGGTCGAGCAGATTCGGGAACAGATCCAAAATGTCGAATGACGAACCCCTCCTCCTGGTCGTGTCTTCGCCCTCCGGGGCCGGCAAAACCACCCTCACCACGCGGCTCTTGAACCGAATTGCCGACTTGCGATTCAGCGTGTCCCACACCACCCGCAAGCCTCGCGACGGCGAACAGGATGGACGCGAATACCACTTCGTGAGCCGTGAGACGTTCGAGTCGCTCATCCTTGCGGGCCAGTTCGTCGAGTGGGCCGAGGTACACGACAATCTGTACGGCACCAGCCGCGGGGAGCTCGAAGCCGCCAGAAACCATCGGGCCATCCTGTTCGACATCGACCACCAGGGAGCGCGTCAAATCAAAGCGGCTCAACCGCAAGCGGTTCTGGTGTTCATTTTGCCGCCCAGCATGCAAGCGCTTTTGGAACGTTTACAAGGCCGCGCCAGCGAAGACGAGGGGACGGTCATGAAGCGCTTCCAGGCAGCGCGCCAGGAAATCGCTCACTACGGGCTCTTCGACTACGTCTTGGTGAATGACGACCTAGAGCAGGCAACCGAACGACTAACCTCGATTCTGATGGCTGAGGAGTGCCGACGCGCACGGGCGGCGAAGTTCGCAGAGCGGCTACTGTCCGGAGGATTGACCCCACGGGTTCCGTAGTTGCTGTTGCACCTTGATCGGCCGGCTTTCGCCGTGTTACGGCGCCCTGGATGCAGCGGGTTTTGGGCGTCATCGGCGGCAGCGGTATTTACGACATCGCTGAGCTCACTGGTTTCTCGGAGCGCGCGGTCGACACGCCGTTCGGCGCTCCCAGTGATTCCATCTACCAAGGTCATTTGGGAGAGACGACCCTGCTTTTCCTGGCGCGTCACGGAAAAGGCCATCGCATTCCTCCGCACAGCATCAACTACCGCGCCAACATCTGCGCACTGAAAAAGCTAGGCGCCGAGCAAATCATCAGCCTGTCCGCGGTCGGCTCCATGAAGGAACACATCCAACCCGGGCACGTGGTTATCGTGGATCAATACATCGACCTCACCAAGCGCCGAGTCAGCACGTTCTTCGATGGCGACCTGGCGGCGCACGTCGCCATGGCCGATCCGGTGTGCCCGCTGCTGGCCAGAGCTGCAGCGCGAGCGGCCGAACACGCGGGCGCAACCGTAGTCCATGGCGGCTGTTACCTCTGCATCGAGGGGCCGCAATTTTCCACCCGCGCCGAGAGCCAACTCTACCGGAGCTGGGGTGTGTCGGTGATCGGCATGACGGCAATGCCCGAAGCAAAATTGGCCCGCGAAGCCGAGCTCCCGTACGCGACCATCGCCCTTGCGACAGACTACGACTGCTGGCACGAGACCGAAGCGGAAGTTTCCGTCGAGGCAGTGCTCACGATTTTGAAAAGCAACGCCGAGCTCGCCAAGCGCATCGTCGTGGAGTTAAGTCGGGATCTTCCCGATCCGGCCCGAAGCAGCGCCAGTCGGGCGCTTTCGGGCGCCGTGATCACCGCGGCCGAAGCGCTGAGCCCGGAGGCGCGGGCGCGGCTCGACTGGCTGCTTCCGGATTCGATTAGGAAAGCGGTCTGATGTCGGGCTCCACGGTTTCAGCGCCCCCGATTCTGATTGTCGGCTCGGTAGCTTTCGACGACTTGGAGCTGCCGAGCGGCAATGCGCGCAATGTCGTGGGCGGCTCTGCCACGTATTGTGCGCTGGCCAGCAGCCTGTTCAGCCGATCGCGAGTGGTGGCCGTGGTGGGCCGAGACTTTCCGGAGTCGGTGCTGGAGGATTTACGGGAGCGAGGCGTTGACACCTCGGGGATTGAACGAAAAGAAGGCCAGACTTTTCGTTGGGCGGGCCGTTATTCCGAAAACCTTGCCAGCCGCACCACCCTGAGCACCGAGCTCAATGTTTTTGCAGATTTTCAGCCAAAGCTTCCGCAGGCGTTCACCGATACCGCCTTCGTGCTTTTGGGGAACATCCATCCACAGCTGCAGCTGGATGTGCTGGAGCAAATGCGCTCTCCGCGTTTCGTGGCCGCCGACACCATGAACTTCTGGATCGAAGGGGAGCGAAGCAGTTTGGAGCTCGTCCTTCAGCGTGTGGATGCGCTGGTGATCAACGACGAAGAGCTTCGACAGTTGTCCAACGAACACAACCTCAGGCGCGCTGCAAACAAAGTGCTCCGCATGGGACCGGCATACGTCATCGTGAAACGGGGCGAATACGGGGCGATGCTCTTCGACGAAAGCGGGGCGTTCTTCGCGCCGGCTTACCCCTTGGAAGACGAGATCGATCCCACCGGAGCCGGCGACACTTTCGCCGGCGCCCTCATCGGCTACCTTGCCCAACAGGGGGAAGTCAGCCGCCGGAGCCTTCGTAACGGACTGCTCATCGCGGCCACCGTCGCATCGTTTTGCGTCGAAGACGTCGGAACCCGCGGACTGCTGCAGCTGAAGAACAGCGCCGTGGCGGACCGCCTGCGCGAGATCCGGTCGCTGGTCGGAGTCGATTAAGCCGGGGCGCCCAAATCGAAAGGCGCGGGCTCGAGCTCGACCGTCGCGGGTCCATCGGCGTGCGCGCGCTCGGCGCGCACCAACGCCAATAACTCCTGCTTGTCGGTCAATCCGGATTCCATGAGCGCGCGCATGTAACCGTCCACATAAGCCTGCGCCCGACCGAGCCGTGCAAACGAGGCACCCGCCCGCCGGAGCTTCAACACCTGCTTGAGCATGGCCGTCAGGTGTTCCAATGCTCTGGCTCTGTCCGCCTCCACCACCCGCTCCACAAAACACGCGGATTCCACATTTCGGCCTTTAGCCAGGCCACGCGGAGTGGGCCAAGTTTCCGGCTCTTGACATGGCGGTTGCGTGTTCGGGTCAGGCGCCTATGTTTGTGGTGTCCGACAGGTGGACCACCGCTCGTGGTGGCCGCCATGACGCGACGCATCAAAGCCATGCAACTCACCATGTTGAAGTCGAAGATCCATCGGGCCACGGTCACGCACGCGGACGTCGACTACGAGGGTAGCGTGACCATCGACGCCGACCTGCTCGAGGCGGCGAACATCCTACCTCACGAGTCGGTGCACGTATGGAACGTAACGCGGGGCACGCGGCTAGTGACCTACGCCATCGAAGGGCCAGCGGGTTCCGGGGTCGTGTGTGTCAACGGGGCTGCAGCGCAGCTCTGCCGGCCGAAAGATGTCGTCATCCTCGCAAGCTTTGCCGAGATGACACCCGAAGAAGCGCGTCAGCACGTGCCAACCGTGGTTCGGGTCGATGGAGAGAACCGGCAACTTCCCGATCATCGACCGGAAGGGCCAGGTCCCGTGCTGAGCTCTTTGCCAGCAACCTGATTGGTCCTAAAAGTGGGAGGTCCCCGGGGCGGACACTCGCGAAAACCTGGGCCAACCAACATTTGTCGCGCTAATTGCCCGTGAGCAAGACCCCTTTCAAAGCTGCGCTTTTCGGCCCGCCAAATGTTCGACTTCCGCCTCGATTTCAGACCGGGCTCGGTTGGATTACCGAGTTTTTGCGCCGAGCGGGAGGACCACACCACCAGCGTCCCAGCGGGGAAGCCGACTCGTTGGCACAAAATGCCCGCCCATAGCAGCGTCATGGCGGAGGACTTCGAACTGCAGGCCCTGGTGAGCGAGCTCGCGCAGCACCCGCACATCGAGCTTTTGAGCGCTCGGGTGCTCCAAGTTGCGCTTCTTGCCGCAAAAGAAAAAGACCAGAGTTTCGGCGCCCCGCGAGCTCCCTCCGAGCGCCGTCCCCTACCCGTTTCGGAGAAGGCGCTGGAACGCGAACAAGCACAGACCCGCCTTTTCAACGTCATCGACCTGCTCGAGCAGGGCCCGCAGAACGAGGAGCAGTCGAGCGCGCTCGGCGCTCTGGTTGCTCTCGGAGTGGCCCATGTGGAGCCGGACGCCCGCGAGCCCAGCGTCATCGCGTTGGTGTGGCTTTCGGCAAATACGTCCTGCGACGCGCTGACCGTCCTCGACCCGGCCATGGGCGGCGATGCCGGGGAGCTCTGGCACGCGGTAGCGGATGTGGCAGCGGCGCCCAAAACAGCAAACTCCGAATTCGGCAACGCGGAAGCACTGGTGGCTGCGGCAGCGCTCGGGTCCAGCCGCTCCATTACCGCGCGGTCTCTGGCGCTCGAGCTATCGCACGCTGCAAAGCCAGCGCTTCGCGCCCTGCTCGCGAGACCCCTCCCCGCCGATGCATCGATGAGCCTGCGCGGTGAGCTCTGCCCGACTCCGCGCGGCCCGTTTCTGACCGCGCTGATGGCCTTTACCTTGGTGCTGTTTTTAGCCCATGTGGTGCGGTTGTTCGGCCGTTTTCTATTGGCTTACCGGCGTCCCGCAGAGCTGTCGCTGTCGCCGCGCGGTCTGGAGCTACAGAGCCGCACCGAGCTTCTGGGCCGG
>DASXTY010000862.1:0-3839 GCA_036505155.1 Polyangiaceae bacterium
CGGTTCTGGACCAGGGCTATACCGAGCCTACCCCGGCGCAGCAGCAGGTCATTCCGCACATCCTCGCGGGCAGGGATGTGCTGGCTTGCGCGCAAACCGGCACCGGGAAAACCGCCGCCTTCGTCTTACCCATTCTGCAGTTGCTGGCTGATGTCGGCAGGGAGCCGGGCCCGGTCCGAGTCTTGATCTTGTCGCCGACTCGCGAGCTCGCCGCGCAGATCGCAGAGCGCGTAAGTGCCTACGGGCGGTACCTCCGGTTTCGCCATGCGCTGGTCTACGGAGGCGTGGGTCAAGAGCGCCAGGTGAGGGCCTTGCGTCAACACCCCGAGGTCGTGGTCGCAACGCCCGGGCGTCTGCTCGACTTGCTCCAGCAGGGACTGGTCGCTCTCGGCGCCGTCACGCACTTCGTCCTCGACGAAGCCGACCGCATGCTGGACATGGGATTCATCGACCCCGTACGGCGCATCGCGCGGCTTTTGCCTACGACACGTCAGACTATGATGTTCTCGGCCACCATACCCCGCGCGATCGAATCGCTGGCGCAGAGCTTGCTGAAAGAACCTGTGCGCGTGGCGGTGACACCGGGCGCCACCACGGCAGTGTCCATCGGCCAATCGGTGGTTCACGTAGCACGGAACCAGAAAGTCGCGTGGCTCGAGCAGATGTTACGGGACCAGCGGGTCTCGCGCGCGCTGGTATTCACCCGTACCAAGCGCGGCGCGAATCGCGTTTCGGAGCAGCTCACGCGTCTCGGCATCGGTGCGGCCGCAATCCACGGGAACAAATCGCAGGGGGCGCGCGAGCGCGCTCTCGCTGCATTTCGTGCCGGCAACGCGCGCGTGCTGGTCGCGACCGACGTCGCTGCTCGCGGAATCGACGTGGCAGACATCTCACATGTCATCAACTTCGACCTGCCCGATGTCCCTGAAAGCTACATCCATCGGGTGGGACGAACAGGACGTGCGGGAGCCACAGGACAGGCCATCTCGCTCTGCGACCGCGACGAACGCCCGCTCTTGGCCGACATCGAGCGCCTGATCCGTCTGCGGCTCGAAGTCATCATAGAACCCGAGCCCTCGGCCTCACCGCGTTCTGCTTCAATCCTACCTCAGCAGGCCAGCACCTCATCAGCGAAATCACGGTCATCGAAACCCCACCGATACGGGCGCAGCGACCGCCGCTATGGGTAGAGCGAAAAAGTCCGCAGCTCCTACTGCGCTTGCGCCCCACAGCCCGAACAGAATCTCGCTCCGGGATCGAGCTCGCCTCCGCACCGATCGCAAAACTTCTTCTTGGCTTGGACCGGCGTGCCACAGCCGGCGCAAAACTTGGCGGCGGGTGCGAGCGCTGCCTGGCAATTGGGGCAGAGCGCGCCCACTGCGGCGGGTGCTCCCGCAACGTCCACGCCGCGCGTTTGGTCCACCTGCGCCGCCTTTACCCAAGCTTGCTGCACCGCGACCTGTGCCTGAATCGCGGCCGCCTGCTCGCCGAGATCCGGCGCGCACGCTTCGCACAAGCCGCGCGCCTGGTTCCAGCACACTTCGGGACAAACCCAGTGGCCGCAGGTGGTGCATTGACGAAACTTGGGCTTGCACTCCTCGATGGCGCGCTGAAACGCCGCGTCCCACGCAGGACCTCGGAAAGCGTTCTTGAGGTGGTCGGCGCTCCAACCGGCTCGCGCCAGGCCGCCGCCGAAAAACGCCCCCGCCGCTTTGAGCATCGACGCGGCCACGCCGGAAGTGCTGGTCTCAAAACTCGAACGATGCCCGTTGCCGCACTTATCGCAAAAGAATTCGTATTGATAACCGCTCTCGTTCGAATAATCGCGGTAATTTCTGGTAAACGTCTGTGCCGTCATGCCGTTCCCCAGAGTTGCCGCACTTTGAAGGGAAAATGCGGGAATGCTTGCTCGGGCTCTGCGAGCTCGGCGTGCCACTTCTTTTCCCATTCGAAGCTCAGATATCCGCTGAAATGATCCTGCTTCAAGCGACTCAAGATGTCGGCGGTGGGGAGCTCCCCAGCCCCGAGGTAAACGTAGTGGAGTTTGCCCTCGAGGTCCCGATACCCGTCTTTTAGCTGGCAATAGGCGAGGTGCGGTTGGATGCACTCGTAGGTGTGTTGCCACGGCTCGATGCCCGCAACGAAGGCGTTGAAGGCATCGTAGACGACGCCAAAACCCGGCGAGTTTACTCCCTCACACACCTGCTTGAGCAGCGCGCCCGAGCACCAGTCATCGTGGGTCTCGAGCCCTATTTTGGTTCCGGCGCCAGCCGCCTCCACGGCCAGCGGTAAAATGGCGTTCACCACGATGTCGACGGCGCGACTCCGCTCGAGCCCCTGAGGAATGCGGCCGGCGAAGGTCCGGATGAAAGGAGCGTGCATCTCCGCAGCCAGGCCGATGAGCTGACGCATGTGCCTCTGGTTGTCTTCGATGTCTTTGCGCTCGGTGTGTGCAAAAGTCGTGTAACCCATCACCGACGCGATGGGCAGTGCGTGGTCTCGAAACAGCGCGGCTACCTCGCGCGCCTCCTTCGCCGAAGCTTCAGGGGACAGGTGGTTCCCGTCTGGATGGGTCCTGAGCTCGACCCCGTCGTAACCAAGGCTTTTTCCGACCTCGGCAATCTTCTCAAGAGACCAGCCAGGACAACCAAGTGTGGTGAAAGAGAGCTTGACCATGAGAATCCTCTGGGTTGATGACCGCGACGGCCTGAGTTTAGTCCGGTCGCTGTCCGACGGCGAACAGCTGTTCGCCCCAAAACGACTGATTCAAATAATAAAGGGGCTTTAGCAAGCCCGAGAACGCGTGGTAAGCGGCGCCGAGCCAGGGCTGGAGCCCCGGAGTGCGCTTCGAAGGCTCAGCCGGTTCGGACCAGGTGGCGCGCGACGCCAAGCGCACAGCGCTGCGGTACAAGTTGTGGAACGGGAAGCCCCACGCAATCACCGTGCGAAGCTCGAATCTCGATTCGGAAAGCAGTCGACGAAATTGCTCTCGGTCGTAGTGGCGGTGGTGGCCGATCCGCTCATCGAACCGAGACATTTTACCCCCGGGGACGCTCGCGATGAGATGCCCACCCGGGCGAAGCAGGCTGCGAAGCCGCCGCACGGCTTGCGTGTCGTCTGCAATATGCTCGAGTACTTCGGAGCACGTCAGTAGGTCGTATTGCGCTCTGCGCAACGCGTGGTGCTCTTCGAAGTCCGCGTCGCTGAGGTCCATTTGAAAAGTTTCGAAGTCAGGCCTTTGCCGCTGGCTGCTTTCGATGGACACGAGAGAGACGTCCGCACCGATGATACGCGCCGCCGGTAGCTCCCTGGCTAGCTCGCGCATCAGGGCGCCGGTGCCGCACCCGACATCCAACACCGCCTGAGCACTGGGAGCAAACCGGCGCACGAGCTCGACCATCATGCGGCGCCGATGGAATGCTGCGGGGCTTATCGCGTCGAAGCTCGCGTATTGGTTCCACATCGCATCGTAAAATGCGGCGGGCTCCGAGCTAGGCGCTTCCGATGTGCGGCTTACCATGGTGAGCGCCCTTCACTCATAGCGCATGGGACCGCCTTCGGCGCGCCCGGGAAGACGCAAGACCCCGAGTCGGCAATTCTTACGCGGTTATCGGACGCTCCCTGGTCGCCGCACGGCAAAAATGCGATGAGACAGCGCTCCCTTGGCCTCTTTTGCCGCGCGCACCGTTGCCATGGCCACTCGGCTGCGCGGGTGGCTCCGGGGCCGGATGGAAACGCTGCAACGGGACTCCGTCGCGCGCTGGCGCCTGGGAACCGCGACGGCTGCGGTAGCCGTCATCCTGTGCACTCTTTTTACAATTCTGAGCCCCATGCTGGCC
>DASXTY010000863.1:0-9776 GCA_036505155.1 Polyangiaceae bacterium
CGCTTCGCGTTGGACCTGGACTTGTTTCATTGAAGGGAAGCTTTCAATGAGACAAAACGCCCTGGTCTTATTCGGTTTGCTCGCGCTCGGCTGTGCGTTGCCGGGAGCGGAAGTGGTGGGCTCGCTTTCGGGCGCCGGGGGGACCGGGGGCTCCGGTGGCGGGTGCGCTTTGTCACCCAGGACGGGCCTTGCTTGCTCACCGCCGGGAAGTGTTTGTGGAGATTGTCTCTGTGTCGCATCCACGGGAGTCTGGAACTGTGTGGGTACTGGAGGCGCTTCCCAGGGGGGCAACGCAGGCACGGTTGCAACCGGTGGGGTCGGAGGGGTTGTGGGAGCTGGTGGAAGCGCTAAGGGAGGACAGGGAGGCGCAGGCGCGGGATCGGGAGGTACACCGGGCAGCGGAGGCGGTAGTGCGGGAACTAGTGCGGGCGGCTCGCAGGGCATGGGCGGCAGTGCTGGTACTAGTGGCGCCGCCGGGGGAACCGGCGGCACGGGACAAGGTGGTATGGGTGGCACCATGGGCGGCGGCGGGCCCGGCGGGAGCTCGGGAAGCTGCGCAGGTGGGATGGGGGGAGGCGGGCCGCCGTGTCCACCATCGGCACCCCTCAGTGGGTCGAGTTGCTTCTACCCGGGGCAATATTGCATCTACGGGACCAGTACCTGCGTCTGCATGACCGGCGCGTGGTCGTGCAGCTGATCCGCGAATTGTTCCGGCTACGCCGACTTAGGGTTGCCCGCATGGCTGCTGCAGCGTGCTGCAGTGAATGGTGCCGCCGCCGGCGACCAGGTCCCGGCAGTAAATTCCGATGACAGCGCGCTCCGCGAAAAGGTCGGTGAAGATATTGAGCGCAAGCAGATCCGAGGGGTCGTTGAAAGTGGGAACCAGGACCAACTGGTTTGCCAGGTAAAAATTCGCGTAACTCGCCGGTACCCGTTCGCCCCGGAAAAAAACCGGCTTCGGCATGGGCAAAGGGACGATTTCCAAGCGTCGTCCCAGCGCGTCGGTCTCGTTTGACAGGCGGCGGCGCGCGTCCTGGAGCGGCGAGTAGTTGGCATCGCGCCGGTTGAGCTCCTCACAGAGCACGACGCGGCCCGGGGCCACGAACCGAACGAAATCGTCGACGTGGCCTGTGGTGTCGTCGCCATCGATCCCGGCGCTAAGCCAGATCACCTTTTTTACCCCCAGGTAATCACGGACTGCCCGTTCCATTCCGGCGCGTCCGATCCAGGGATTGCGCGCATGGGCTCCGGTGAGCAAGCACTGCTCGGTGGCCAGCAGAGTTCCTTCACCGTCCACGTCGATCGCGCCGCCTTCGAGAACCACCGGCAAGGTTCGATTTCCCCGTTTGGAAACCGGCTGAAAAGTTCTCATCCCGAGCTGTCGAGCGACCAAGAGTCCTGCGCTGTGATCCTTTCCGAACCCGGGCCAGCGCGCCCATCCGTTGAAGCGCCACTTCACGGCGGCGATCCGGTTTTGGGCGGTTTCACCGTTCGTGTCGGGCTCATGGTTTCTTGCGCGGGTGACGAACAGCGGCAAAAAGTCCCGCGTCCAGGATCGATCGGTTCTTGCCCGAACAAATTGCACGCTGGAAGGATCGACGCCCGCGCGATGGAGTAAGCGCGTCGCGCGCGCCTTTTCCTTGGGGCCGTCCACCAGCATGTTTACGGTCTCATGCCGACTGAGCACGCGGACCAGCTCGGTGTGAATCCATGTGGCGGCCTCGAGTTTTCCTCGCCAGTCGCTCGCGTTATGGGGCCAAGCGAGCCAGGTCGCCTGGTGCGCCTGCCATTCCGATGGCATTCGAAATCCGAGCTCGCTAGGGGTCTCGGAATCCCCTGGATCGGGCGGCTTTGGACTTCGCACCGAGTCCCGCTCAGTCTTCACCGAGCCAACGGAGGGTGAGGCCTGCGTACGCGTCTGTGCGTCGATCGCGAAAAAAAGGCCACCCGCGGCGAATCTGCTCGAGCTCGGCCAGGTCGCAGTCGGCGAGAAGCACTTGTTCCGCTTCGCCCGCTTCCGCCAGCACGACTCCAAACGGACCGCACACGAACGAATGGCCCCAAAATTCGATCCCGGCGCCGGTTTCACCTTCGGAGCCCACGCGATTTACGGCCGCGACGAATACGCCGTTTGTAATGGCATGCGCGCGCTGCACCGTCCGCCAGGCATCGAGCTGCGCCGCCCCGAGCGCCGCCCGATCTTGTGCCAGCCAACCGATTGCGGTGGGATAGAAGAGTATCTGCGCGCCACGGAGCGCGGTGAGACGCGCTGCTTCCGGATACCACTGATCCCAGCAGATGAGCGGGCCCAAGATGGCCGCCTCTGTCTTAACCGCGACGAATCCGAGATCCCCGGGGCTGAAGTAAAACTTTTCGTAATACAGGGGGTCATCGGGGATGTGCATCTTGCGATACAGGCCGGCCTGGGCACCGTCTGGTCCCAATAACACCACGCTATTGTGGTACAGGCCGGGTGCCCGCCGCTCGAACACGGGACACAGCACGGTGACTTTCAGACGGCGGGCGATGCTGGAGATGGCTTGGGTGGTGGGTCCGGGTATGGGCTCGGCCAGATCGAAGTTTTTCGCATCCTCGCTCCGGCAAAAATATTGCGAAGCGAATAGCTCGGGCAGACACACGATTTGTGCGCCCTGGCGGGCCGCCGATTCGATTCCGTTCGAAGCCCTTTCCAGATTCGCCGAGCGCTCGGAGCTCGCCGACATCTGAACCAGCCCAATCCTCACGCTTTGCCCGGCCATGACGCGGCTCTCGAAACTAGAACATTTGAACCGGGCTGGGAACCGGCGTCATCGGCGGCGGGCGCTGAAAAATCGCCGCCGGAAGCTCGCGCCTGGCACGGCCAAGGCGCCGCGCGTAGGCTATATTGGTGAAAGCTCGGCTGAATCTGCCGGCCCTCATCGCCTTGGTTTCGGCGCCGCTAGTGCTACCGGCGACCGCTTCCGCGCAGTTCAATCCAGAAGGGCGAAAGCGTCACGCACCGACCGGTACGGCGAAGCCGAAGCCCGACGGCTCGAAAACGGATCCGTCGAGCTCCAAACCAGAGCCGGCTTCGAAGTCCGCGGCTCCAAACCTCGAGGCGCTCATCGCGCGCTACCAGCGTGTGGTGCTGGAGCAACCGGGATCGCAGTTCCCGGTGCAGCGGTTGGCGCAGCTGTATCGCGAACGGGATGGAAAGCTCGACTTGGTAATCAGCGAGTTCGAGCGGCTCGCGAACCAACCGGGCCCCGAGCAGTGGAACGCGCTGTGCGGTCTTGCGGGCCTCTACAAGCAGGACGGCCAATACGAAAAAGCGGTTCAGACCTATGAGAAAGCCATCGCCCAGCAGCCGGACAACCCATCGGCGCTGGTGGCTCTGGCGCTATTAGCCAGCGACCGCGGTGACAAAGCAGGGGCGCGAAAATCTTTCGAGCGCGCGCTCCCCAAGATAAAGAACGCGGCCGAGCGCGAGCAAACTCTGCGCACCTTGATGGGACTGGCTCTGGATTTGAAGGATTTCGAATCCGGCCAGAAATACCACCGGGAGTTGGTGAAAAACGCGGGCGGGTCATTTTTCGTGAGGGCGGAGCTGGGTCGGGAGCTTCTGCAACGCGGTGAATACACCAGGGCTGCTACGGAATACGAAGCAGTGGTGAAAGCGGCCGCGGGCGATAACCGAGCCCTGGCTCCGGCGCTCAGGGACTTGGGGCGCTCACTGGCGAGAGCCGGCAAGCGCGAGGAGGCGCTCGGCAATCTTCGGCGCGCGCTGCGGATCGCGGGAGACCAAGCAGGCGTGGTCCAGGAAGTTTTGGAGATCATCGCCGACATCTACCGAGGGGAGAATCGCCTGCGCGAGCTGGTGGCCGAGCTCGAACGCGAAAAATCGGCCGACCCCACTCGGTTGAAGCTTTTGGCGCAGCTCTACGAGGAGACGGGTGACCTTGAAAATGCCATGAAGACGCACAGAAAGGCGCTGCTAAAGAACCCGAAGGACGTCGGGGTGCGGGTCAAGCTGGTGCAGCTCTTGCAAGTCCAGGGCGATCTGGACAAGGCGATAAAGGAAGACGAAGCGCTCATTCAAGCAGCTCCGCAAAATCCCGATTTCGTCTTTCAGTTGGCGGAAGCGCTGATCCAGCGCGGAGATCGCAAAGCGGCGCTCGAGCAACTGAGCCGGCTCGAAGCCAGAATGGGCAACGATCAGGACAGCTTGCCGGTGCTGGTCGATTTCTACGAACGGATTGGCGAAAAGGAACGAGCGCGGCATTTGCTGGAGCGTCTCGCCGGGAGCGACCTCCGGGATCCGCGGCATCTGGTGGAGCTGGGTAGCCGCTATTGGGAAGCCGGGGACAAAAAGAAGGCGCAGGCTACCTGGCAGCGCATTCGACTGGTTGGGAGCGATCGGGTTCAGGCGCTCATCGCACTAGGGGATGTGTATCTGGATCACGACCTCATGCGGGAAGCCCTGGAAGTGTATCGGGAGGTCATGAAGCTTGCTCCCAAGGAGCTTCGCCCGATTCGCGCTTACGCGCTGGCGCTGGAACGCACCGTAACAACCGCCCCTAACCGCGAATCGCGCTTGCGCCAATACGAGGAAGCGCGACGCATCTGGGAACAGCTGCTCCGGAGCTTCGCGAGCGACAAGAATCTTGCACGCGAGGCGCGCCAGCACATGGTTACTCTCTGGAGCCTGAGCGGCCAGCTGGAGCAGCATGTGTTTCCGCTCGAGCGCCAGCTGAAGGCAAACCCTCCAGGTCTGGAAGCGGGCCGGCTACTGGCCGAAGTCCAAATGCGCCTGCAAAAATACGCCGATGCGCAGGCGACGCTAGAACGGGTCACCGAGCTCGCGCCGGGCGACGCTCAAAGCTTGCAGCGCCTGGAGCAAGCGCTGGTGCAGCAAAAGAAGTTGCGCGGTGCCATCGAAGTGCTGAAAAAGCTTCTGCTGGTGGAACCCAACTTGGCGCGCCGGTACTACGAGCGCATGGCCAAATACGCCTCCGAGCTGTATCAAGATGACGAGGCGATCCAGTACGCCGCACGCGCGGTGGAGCTCGGCCCCGACGACGCCGAGGCGCACAAGAAGCTCGGGGAGATGTATCAGCAGCGCCAGCAGATCGACCAAGCGATTGCGGCATTTCGCGCGGCGTTAAGCAAGAACGATCGCCTGTTTTCGGCCTACTTCGAGCTGGCTGAGCTGCTGCTCAGTCAAGGCAAAGACGAAGAAGCGGACAAGCTTTTGCGTCGTGTGGTGCGCTCTGCGCCCGACGAAGACCTGGTGGCGCAGGCGGCTCGGCTTTCGTCGCAGATCAATCTGAGTCGAGGCACGCTGGACGTGCTCGAGCGCGATTTGTTTTCGGTGGCGCTCGGAAATCCACAAAAGCCGCTGTACCGACGGCTGCTGGTGGAGATCTACGGCGCATTGGCGTTCCCGCTCGTGCACCAAGCCAAGCTCTCCGATCCCAAGCTTGCCGAAGCGGCGCGCGCAGAGCTGAAAAAGCTGGGCGAACGCGCAGTGAAGCCGCTATTGGATGCGCTCGGCGATTCGCGCGACTCGCAGCAGCGAGTCGCCATCGAGCTATTGGGGCACATACAAAACAAAGGAGCGGGCCCCGCCTTGTTTGCGTTCGCCACCGGCCCAGGTGAGCAGGAGCTTCGGGTGAGAGCCATGATCGCGGTGGGCGAGCTCCGTGATCCCGCGCTGCTCCCCAAATTTGCCGGGATTCTGGATGCTCGCGAGGCGCGTCTGGATGAATCCGATCCGGTGATCGTGGCGGCGGTCTGGAGCGTGGCGCGCATGCGTTCTCCGAAAGCAGCCCGCCTGCTGAAAATTCTGCTTTCCAGCGAGTCTCCCGATATCAGCGCTTTGGCTGCGCTCGGCCTGGGTCTGCTCGGCGATAAGCTTGCCGGCCCTCGCTTGAGCAGCACCATGCGATCGTCGGATGCGGGTCCCTTGCCGCGCGCGGCAGCTGCCTTTGCTTTGGGCGAGCTTGGAATGAAGAGTGAAACCGGCATGCTGGGCGAGCTGGTCGAGTCCCGCGATCCCACCTTGCAAGCTACGGTTTTGATTGCGCTTTCTCGTCTGGGGGTGCCCGCGGTGCGCCACGAGATTGCTGACGCATTCATGATCCCGGAGCCTTCGGTGCAGAGGGCTGCCGTTTCGGCCGCTATGATTATGGCCACCGGAGCATACCGAGCACCCCGGGATCCGCTGGCGCTCTCAGCCTCAGACACGAAAATCGACGTGCGCGCGCTAATTGAGGAGCTTTGCCCCGTCGACTACACACCCGATGAACGAGCGCTGGCTTTCAGTGAGCTTTCCTCGGAGCTCAGCCGCGCCGCGGTCGCCAGCGTTCAGAGCTCGGCGGAGCGCGCCAGCGCCGTCATGGATACGCTCATGGCCGGCGGAACGCGCGTCGGATTTGGACCGCTCTTGCTCGATCTCGACCGGGTCAAACCAGAATTCGCCGATAAGGCGCGCCGTGGCGCGGAAGCCATCGCCGCTTCAGTGGTGGAGCCGGTGGTGGCGTTGATGAATCACCCCTCGGCGGAGGTGCGAACACGCGTGGTGCAGTTTTTGGCGACGCGCAGCGAGAATATAGCAAAGCGAGCCCTCATCCAGGCGCTGCGCGACCCCGATGAACGGGTCGAGCGCGCCGCCATTGAAGGAGCCGAGCACCGCGGGGGCTCCGAAGCGATGGAAGCGATCGCAGGCCTTTTGAAGAGCAGTGGCAGCTGGCCGGTGCGCCTGCGCGCTGCTTCGGCCCTGGGTAACGGCGACGCGGCGGCTCGACCAGCGCCGGTGCTGGACGCCCTGAGCCGCGCCGCGCGCACGGACACTCATGCGTTGGTGCGCGAAGCTGCAGTGATTGCGTTAAATCGGCTCGATCGGCAAGTTGCATTACCCGTTCTGCGTGCCATGGCACAGAGCGATCCCGAGGTCCGCCTGCGACAGCTGGCGCTCGCTTTGAGCGAGGGCGCGAAACCCCCCCGGTGACACGGTAGCGTACAGTGCGGCTCACGAAACCAGCTTTGACGTCGGCCTTGGTAGTGCTCTTTGCCAGCGGCTGCAGCACGGCGGAGCGCTACCGCCTAAAGCAGGGCGAGGCGTATTGCGGGTCTTTGGTGGGCTCGCCCCTGTTTCAAGAGGGTTTATTGCCCCGGGATATCCCGCCCAACCTCAGGATGCGCCTGGAATTGGATGTGGACCATCTGACCAGTTCGCCCGGGCTGATCACCACCGACGATTCCGATCGCGGATTGTGCCGCGCCACCGCCTCCCCTTTGTTCTCCGGAGCGCCGCTCCGGGCCATCGACGAGTTGATGCACGACTCCCTTTCAACGCTGGAGTTTGGTGACGGGAGGGAGCAGAACTTGATTACGTGGGTGGATTCCACTTGCCAGGGAACCATGCTGGCTGTGGTTTCCCTGATGAAAGACGATTCGGTCGAGGTGCGACTGCTGAAGCCGGCGCCGCAGCCGCCTCCCGACGCGGGTCCGGAGCTTACGCCCGGTTTTGGCCTGTTCTCTCTCAAGCGTCGCCAGCGAAGCACTTGCGACTTTTGAGAATATGCCGTGTTGATCCTTGGAATTGAGACCTCCTGCGACGAGACGGCGGCCGCGGTGGTGCGAGACGACGGCCTGGTGTTGAGCGACGTGGTTCACAGCCAGGTGGAGCTGCACGCTCCTTACGGAGGCATCGTTCCGGAACTTGCCTCACGCGATCACCTTCGCAACATTCGGCCGGTTATCGTGTCGGCGCTGGAAGGCGCCGGCAAATGCTTCGAGGATATCGACGGCGTCGCCGTAACCTGCCGCCCCGGTCTCTCCGGCGCGCTATTGGTCGGCGTCCAAGCGGCGCGAGCCTTAGCGTGGGCCGCTGAAAAGCCGGTGGTGGGAGTCGATCATTTGTTCGGACACGTCTTGGCCGCCTTTCTCAGGTATCCGGATTCACCGAATGCCCCGAGGCCCGATTTTCCCTTCGTGGCGCTGCTCGCGTCGGGGGGGCACACCGCGCTATATCGGGTTTCAGGCCCGGAGCTCGACGACACACAGGAGCTCGGTGCCACGCGCGACGACGCCGCCGGCGAGGCATTCGACAAGGTGAGCAAGCTGCTTGGGCTGGGCTACCCGGGTGGTCCCGTCATTGACAGATTGTCTGCCCAGGGCGACCCAAATGCCGTAGCGCTCGCGCACCCGATGCGCTCGTCTTCATCCCTGGAGTTCAGTTTTTCCGGATTGAAAACCGACGTAGCGCGCCGGGTGGTCAAATACGGTCGGCCCGGGAACGACCAGCAGCTCTATGACCTGTGCGCGGCATTCCAGCAGCGGGTGGTGGACGTCCTACTGCGTAAGACGTTGCTCGCGGTTCGCCAAACCGGAGTCGACACTCTGGTATTCGCGGGAGGTGTCGCGGCAAACCGGCAGCTCCGTCGCGACGGCGCTCTGGCCGCCGAGCGCCAAGGCTTGCGATTGATCGTGCCTCCATTTCGCGCCTGCACCGATAATGCCGCCATGATCGCCTACGCCGGCGCGCGCCGCCTTGCGCGCGGTGAAAACCAGGTGCACGACTTGCAAGTGAGCCCGCGGAGCGCGCTGGTCGGTCGGACCCGCAAAGGGCCGGGCAAGCGAGACTTTCGGCAAGCGGGCGCCAAATCGCACTGGATCCGTACGTAATAGCCGAGGACTCGAGGCCCCTTTGTTGCCGCATGATACTTGGCATACCAAGTATATTTTTCGCGTGAAACGGGTCTTCCGCCGAAGTTCGGACTCGCAAAGGGCTCAACCTCCGCCCAGCCACTTGGCGAGATCGGGCTTGAGCAGCTGAGCGACTTGAGGCTGGTTCATGTTGTCGCGGGTGACCACGGTCGAACCGGTGTCGACGCGCTTTTGCACCGAGTGGCCCTGGAGCTTGTCCACCGCTGTCTTGACCGCGAGGTATCCCATCTCCACCGGGTTTTGCAAAATCAGCGCGTCGATGGCTCCGCTCACCATCCCCTGTACCAGTTTGTCGGAAGCATCGAAGCCCACAAACCGGATTTTGCCCGCCAAGCCGGACTTCTGCAGCGCCAGGAGCATCCCGAAAGTTGTGGACTCGTTGGGACAGAAAACCCCATTGATCTTTCCCTTCGCCGCTTCCTGGGAGAGCAGTAGGTTTTCGCTGGCGGAAAAGGCGCTTTCGGTGGTGGCGCCGCCGTATTGATTGTCACTGATGATGCGAATCCCGGCGGACTTCTGGATCGCTTCCAGAAAGCCTTGCTCCCGGTCGTGCGTGCTGGCCGAGCCTTCCTGGTATCGCAAGACAACCACGTTGCCTTTTCCGCCCAGCAGGGTGGTCAGATGCTCACCGGCTTGTCGGCCGGCTAATCGGTTGTCCGTGGCAACGAAGCTCACGTAGCGGTCGCCCTGCAGCGCGGAGTCGAAGATCACGACCGGCACCCCCGCGGCTTGTGCGCCGTCCACCGACGATACCAGCGCCTTGTCATTGAGCGGAGCCAGCGCAATCGCCGAAACGCGCTGGGCGGTGAAGCTCTGCACTAGGTCGATCTGCTGCTTGAGATCGTCCTCTTTCAAGGGTCCCTTCCAGATAACGTCGGCGCCAAACTCGCGTGACGCCTTCACGGCGCCGGCGTGCACCGATTTCCAAAACTCGTGGGTTGTCCCCTTGGGAATCACGGCGATACGCAAACGCTGGGCTGCATCGCCCGCGGCGCCTGCTTGGCCCGGATGTCGCTTGCCGCATCCCAAAAGGCAGATAGCAAGAAGAACCGCAAACTCGCGACGTT
>DASXTY010000864.1:0-4044 GCA_036505155.1 Polyangiaceae bacterium
GGGTCGCCGGTCATTCAGGCGAGCCGGGTAATGACCGCGTCGACGAGCTGGTTAATCACGCCATGGACCGCATATCTTCAGGCGGCTCGCCGCACTGGGAAAAGCGCGGACGTTGGAAACACCGGTTGCCGGCTGCGAAACGTCAAGGGTGACGTCTACTGCGGGCCTTTTTGGCCCCTCGGTGCTATGGGAGCCGAAAATGGCGCCGCACCGCCGAAAGCTATGGGTTCTGCCGCTTACGCTGATGACCGTCAGTATCGCCTCGCCCGCCACGGCTAAAGAGCAAGCCGATCCCCCGAAGGCGCACACGATCGATGTGTCGACGCCCGCTCCGGAGCCGGCTGTACAAAGGTCCTACCACATGCACGACGGTTTGTACTTGCGGCTCTCGGTGGGCGTGGGATCGCTCTGGTCCACCTTTGACGATGGAGTGGCCAGCAACAACATCGATGGAAACGGATTTACTTACGCGCTGGATGCTCTGGTCGGTGGTTCGCCGAGCCGCGGCGTCGCCATCGGGGGAGCTTTGCTCACCACCAGCTCCATCGGGATCGAATTCAGCCGGCCCGGCCAGCCCATCGCGCGCCGCAACATCAACTTGGCGGTTCTGGGAGCTTTCATCGACGGCTTCCCCAACCCTGCGGATGGGTGGCACCTGGGTGGCGCCCTGGGGTTTGCGCGCATCAACGTCGCGGACAACGCAGTAAACGGGCTCACCAGCACCAATGGGCTGGCAGGCGCGGGTTGGCTCGGTTACGACTGGTGGGTGGGTGACGAGTGGTCTGTCGGCTTTTTATTTCGACTGCTCGGAGGGGTCACCGGCGGTAGCGAAGGAACATACAACGTGTCTGCCTCCGCGCTGAGCGCCACGGTGATGTTCGCCGGACTCTACAACTGATCCCGTCACTGGGTCTTGGCGCGCGCCAAAATATCGGATCGAAGGGCGCCCTGGTCTTTGACCAATTTTTCGGGCCGTTGGTCGCCGCAATCTTTGAACTCCGTGCGCTTCATCGCGGAGTTTTCTTTGCAGGTCGATCCAATGGAAAGGTCACCATCTTTGGTTTCAATGTGCCAGGTGTATTTATAGGAAAGCTTCGGCACGCTGGACACCGCGATCTCCTTTTCGCGAGTGTCCACCGTGTACTTCTCTCGATCGACGATGGTTTCGTGATCGCGCTCTTCAAGGGCTTGGATGCTGGCATTCAAGAGCGCATCCGGGTTGAACTTGGTCTTTTCCTTGAGCGGCTTGTAGGCCTGCATGCCGGCGCCGCAACCGACCATCAGCGTGAGCAAGAATAGGAATGGGAATCTCATGGTTCGACTTCTGGCTTGGGGATTGGTGGTCCAGTATGCTAGCAAGCCTCCAGGCAACCTAGAAGCGCCGGGAAAAGCGGGTTTTCCCCCAATTTGATGGTGGTGACTGTTTCTGCGGACCGCGCCTCAGCGCGGTTTTTCAAAATTCTAGTGCGGCGGCTGACGAGCTCGCAGCAGGCCGGCTTGCTGTTCGTGATCCTGGGGCTCGGGCTGCTTTTGGGAGCCTTGGCCGGAACGCACATCGATCGCGTCAGTGGACGCGAGGTCAATAGTTTCCTGAACTCCTACACGCTGATTCAGACCGCGACCGACGCGAGCTTCATGGCCATCATGGCGGTGGGCGCGACCGTGGTGATCATCTCAGGTGGCATCGACCTTTCGGTCGGGTCAATCTACGCGCTGGCCGGCACCACCATGGCCCTCATCTTGCGGGCGGAGCCAGCGGGCGGGTCCGGGAGCGCGCTCCTGGGGCTCGCCATTTGCTTGGGAGTGGGACTTTCGTGCGGGATCCTGAACGGTGCATTGGTGGTGGGGCTGAAGGTCCATCCTTTCATCGTGACTCTGGGAGCGATGTGGGTGCTGCGCGGTGTCGCCTTCGTGACCACCAAGGCGGAAAGCATTCTGGTTCCCGATGCTCTGACCCGAATCGCCAAGGCCCAGCTTGGGCTCGCCGCATCGCTGTATCCGGTGCCCATGCTCCTGATGTTCGCCGTCACTCTGGTCGGCGCGGTTTACCTCGGACGCACGGTGATGGGCCGCCACATATTTGCAGTGGGCGGTAACGCCGAAGCCGCCCGCTATGCTGGCCTCCGCTTGGCCCGCATCCGCATCGGCGTGTACCTGATTTCCGGACTCACGGCTGGGCTTGCAGCCTTCATCGGAGCGGGCTTTTACGGCTCGGTTTCCTGTAGCGATGCGACCGGTTACGAGCTCTACGTGATTGCATCAGCAGTGGTGGGAGGCGCAAGCCTTTCCGGCGGCAAGGGCAGCGCCATTTCCGCCATGCTGGGGGCTCTCCTGATAGTGCTCATCCGGCAGTCCATTCGCACTTTGCATTTCGACCAGAACTTCGAATGGATCATCATCGGGTCTGCCATCATCTTTGCGGTGGTTATCGACCAGGCCAGCGCCAGGCTTTCCAGCCGCCGTCTGGCAAAAGAAGCCGAGGAGGAGCGGTGAATGTGAACCACAACAGGCAACCGGGAATGCGCTTTGCGGTAGACTTGGGCGACCGGCCCGCGGGAGAGCGACTACCTAGGAAAAAAGAATGAAAATGACACCCATGGATAGACGAACTGCGCTGACGGTGTTTGTAGCCCTGGCTGCCCTGACGCTGTTTGGTTGCAAAAAGGAAACCCGAACCACGGGGCCGGCCCGGGCAGCTGCCAGCAGCGTCGCCGACAAACGCTACAAGATTGCCGTGATCGGAAAGAGCTCCACCAATCCCGTATTTTTGGCGGCTCGCACGGGAGCCGAAGCCGCCGCCAAAAAAATCAGCCGGGAGCAAGGGATCGAAATCGAAATAGCTTGGATGACTCCACCGCAAGAGGATGGGCAAGTTCAGGCGCAACGCGTTGCGCAGGCGGTCAATGAAGGCGCGCAAGCCGTATTGATCTCCTGCTCGGACGCGGGGAAAGTCACGGGCGCTATCAATGATGCCGTCGCTCGCGGAGTGCCGGTGATGACATTCGATAGCGACGCCGCCGGCTCACGGCGTTTTGCATTTTACGGCGTTGACGACGTCGATATCGGACAGCACCTGATGGGCGAGCTCGCACAGCTCATGCAAGATAAGGGCAAGGTCGCGATTCTGGCCGGCAACCAAAATGCCCCGAATCTCAGGAAGCGCGTGGAAGGGGTGACTCAAGAAGCCGCCAAACACCCTCAAATCAAGATCATTGGCACCTTCTATCATGTGGAAACCCCCCAGGACGCAGCGGCAGAAGTGGTGCGCGTGATGAACGCTTATCCGGAGGTCAACGGGTGGGCGATGGTGGGCGGGTGGCCGCTTTTCACCAAGAGCCTGCTCACTGACCTCGATCCCAAAAAGGTCAAAGTCGCCGCGGTCGACGGCTTAGCGCCTCAGCTCCCCTACGTCGACAAAGGGATTGCGCCGGTGCTCTTGGCGCAACCGGTGTACCTGTGGGGCTCAGTGGGCGTGGAAAAGATCATCGACAAGATCCATTTCCATCGCAACGTTCCCGCGGTAATTCCCATGCAGCCGGTGAGAGTGACCCGAGAGACCCTGGGCGCCTGGGCCCGCCAGCTCCAGGGGTGGGGATTTTCCGACGTGCCCCCGGAGTACCTGTCGCGCTGAGCGCGGTCTGGAACAGGGCGAGTGGCGATCAGCGCAATCCGTTTCGACCGAGTGAGCCGCCACTTTCCGGGCGTGGTCGCCCTGCGAGACGTGAGCTTCGAAATCGCAGAAGGCTCCTGTCACGCCTTGTGCGGAGAAAACGGCGCGGGAAAAAGCACCCTCGGAAAAATCCTGGCCGGGATTCTGAGCCCCGATTCGGGCAGTTTCGAGCTATTCGGCAAACCCGCGCGCTTTCGAACCCCCGCCGACGCGCGGGCTGCAGGCGTGGCCATCGTGCATCAGGAGCTCGCCTTCGCCGAGGGTCTCACGGTCGCAGAGAACTTGTGTTTAGGCGATTTACCGGTGCGCGGCTTGTTCGTCCGCTTCTCGCAGATGGCGGACCGCGCGCGGCGCCTGCTCGAGACCATCCATGT
>DASXTY010000865.1:0-1982 GCA_036505155.1 Polyangiaceae bacterium
CCCGAGGCCGCATACGCCCAGCATACACGAGAGCCCGCAAGATGCCAGCGAGCTCCATGGTATCGGAATCATGATAAAAACGCTGGCGCTCCCGTGCCACAAAAAAGCTACTTTTTGATCCTGGTGTCCTCCACCGCGTGTCAACATCCTGAAGATCAGCACCGGTTCGCGCACGCCGGAGCCGACGCAGAACGTTCGTCCCGCCTCGAGCAAGCGGCCGCTAGTCGACCCAGTACGACCGCACCGGCCTCCCCATCGAGTGATGTGCTCGATGAGCGCCCGCGCTGCATCGTGCCGACACCGGACGAGCCCCCTCCCGAGGCTTCCAGCGCCCGCCTTTGTCCCAAAGCGCCAACTTTAGCGCCCCCTCTTCCCCACGGCTTCATCACTTTCAGCCAGGCGCCTGGAAGCCCCCGACTGAGTGTCGAGCTCGCCGCTACGGGTGAAGAGCAGGCGCTGGGGCTCATGTATCGAAAGGCTTTGCCCGAGGACGAAGGTATGCTTTTTTCGTCTAGAGACGAAAAAATCCGAACCTTCTGGATGCACAACACGTGCATCCCCCTGGACATGCTGTTCATCTCGCGGAGACTAGTCATCGTTGGCATCCTGGAACAGGTGCCGGTTCTCAACGACGAGCCGCGCAGCGTTGCGTGTCCGTCCGCTCACGTGCTCGAGGTCAACCGGGGCTGGTCGCGCGCGCACGGTGTCAAGGCGGGGCAACGCATCGTTATCGAGGTTCCTTCAAAACCATGAAACATTGCTTGTACGTGGTTCCGCTGTGCTGGTCGGCGCTGATTGCGGCTTGCCGATCGGCGCCCCCCGAGCCGACTTCGGAACAAAAGAACGAGCCCAAAGCCGCCGAGCCGAAGGCCCCGCCCCAAAGCTCGCTCGAAGATCAACGTGCCGCGGCGGGGGAAGCTCCCAGAGCGGGCTCCGATCCGTTGGCTGGAAAGTTTTCGCTCGCGCAGGCAACTCAAGGGCTCGCCGGGAAGGGGAAGCTGGTGGCCGAGCTCCTCACCGACAAGGGGAAGCTCGAGTGCGAGCTCCTCGATGACAAAGCACCCATCACGGTGGCAAACTTCGTAGGCCTGGCGCGGGGAATCCGGCCCTGGAAATCGCCATCCGGCGAATGGGTGAAAAAGCCGGCGTATGACGGCACCGTCTTTCACCGCGTAATCAAGGGATTCATGATCCAAGGCGGCGATCCCGAGGGTAGCGGCTCCGGCGAGCCCGGTTATGTCATTCCGGACGAGGTCTGGGGCGGCGCGCATCACGACGAGCCCGGGCTCTTGTGCATGGCTAACCGAGGCCGCAACACCAACGGCGCGCAGTTTTTCATTCTCGATGGTTCGGCGCCGCATTTGGACGGCGGTTACACCATCTTTGGTCGGTGTAAACCCGTTTCCGTCGTGCGCGACATCGCCAGCGTTCCGGTTCGCGGTGACAAGGCCGTCGAGCCCCCGAAAATCCAGAGCGTCAGCATCCGCCGCCAGGGGAAAAATTGAGGACCTAAAGCTCTGGACCAAAAGGTCGCTCGCCGCCTTCCGGCAAGATCACGGAGAGCTGCAGGACCACAGGATTGGATGAAGGCGGGATGCAAAGGCCCGATTGCGGCCCGCGGCGCGGTTCTTTTTCACTCGTGGACCCGGCCGGGCCCTGGGGACCGCAACCCGCCTCGTGCTCCCATCTTTCTCCGTGGAAGTAGAGCACGCGAATGCGGTGCTCGCCGGGATTCATCTCGAACGCGCCGCGTTTCTCGCTGGTCGTGTGCGTCCCGTCATTGTCGGCGACCATATGATCGTCGATCCACAACACCGCGCCGTCGTTGGAGCGAAGACGGAAAATGTGCTCGCCGGCTTGGGAGGCTCGGAACTTTCCCGTGAAATCGACGGCAAACCATTCGAAGCGTTGGGCTCACTCCGGTAAACCCCCCCGCGAACCGGCAAGCTCGACCGCCAGCCGGTTGGTGTAAAAACATCACC
>DASXTY010000866.1:0-11980 GCA_036505155.1 Polyangiaceae bacterium
TGCAAAGGAGACGAGTAGCAATGCCACACAAGAAGCTGGCGCTGGCGACCAGTGCTGTTGCGACCCTTTTTGCTTCGACTGCGTTCGCGCAGGGCGGCGGCGCAGCGTCCAATACCTTCGACGCGCAAGCAATGGCCGCCCTCGGAGCCGGTATCGCCATCGGTCTGGCTGTCCTCGGCGGCGGGATGGCGCAGGGCCGTGCAGCGGCGGCGGCACTCGAAGGAATCAGCCGGAATCCCGGCGCTACCCCGCGCATCATCACGCCACTCATCTTGGGGCTCGCGCTCATAGAGTCGCTGGTGCTGTTTGCGCTAGTGATCGCCTACTTCTTGCAGGGTAAAGTCGGCGGTTAGTCCCGTCCGAGCTCAACTGAGTTGGCGGCCCGCTCCGTTTGATTCGCGAAGAAACGGTTGGCGACCATTTCGAGCGACGCCGTGGCGTTGCGCAGCACGGCTCTTCCGCTGCTGGTGACGCGCACCCTCCAGGCGCGTCGATCTTCAAAGGTATCCCCCCGATCGAGCAACGAACGATCGGTCAGCGTGCGGACCACACGGGACATGGTCGTCTCATCGAGACCTGCACGCTCGGCAATCGCACGTTGAGAAGGGGCATCGTCTATCTCTTTGGCGAGGGACGAGGCCGTGGCGAGTACCAGGTACTGCGTGTGGGTCAAGCTGAGAGGAGCCAGAGTCGCATCGACGGCACGCTGCCAGCGCATTGCTTCCAGCCACAGGGCGAACCCGCGCGGGATCAAGCTGGGGCGGCGGGGCAACCTTTTCGCCATGCTTTAATACTTGGCATAACAAGTATTTTTCGGCAAGGGGAACCGATTCCCCTGCCCCCGCGGGTTTCAGGGCTTTGGGCGAAAGCTCCGGTAGAGCTCGAGCACGGTGTGCCCGAACAGAGTCAATACGCCCGTCCCTATCAATGCCCCACCCACCAGCTCGTATCGGGCTGAGGTGAGCAGCCAGGCGCCGGAAAGGAACATCGAGGCAGCAACCACCGCGGCGAACACGCGCCGGCCCAGGCGGTCTGCGGACCGGCTGAGCGCGGGATCTTCGGATTGGATCCGCATCTGCCCCAGTCGAAGGTCGTCGAGAACTTCCTCCATCCGCTGCGGCAAGTTGTAGGTCGAGCCGCTCAGGCGCTCGATGCGGCGCAAGAGCTGGTTTCCCAGTCTCTCGGGGGAATATCGTTTCCGAAACAAATCCAAAAACAGCGGTTTGGTCTCCTCGTAGATATCCAGCTCCGGGTCGACTTGTTTTCCGATGCCTTCCAAGGTCATCAGCGCCTTGGCCACCAGCACGAAATCGGTTGGTATCTCGATGCCGTATTTGGTGGCGGTCTGCACCAAATCGCGCACCAGCGATGAAACCTCGATGTCTTTGAGCTGCTTCCCGAGGTATCGTTCCGCGAGCAGGCTCACCTCGGCGCGGTATGCGTCCAGGTTAATCTTCTTGGTCGGCGTACCAATGGCGTACATGGCATCGGCGATACCCTCGTAGTCGCGCCGAGCCACGCTGATCATCACGTCGAGCACTTGGTCGCGCATCTTCGCGCTGAGCCGTCCCACCATTCCCAGGTCGATGAGCGCGATCACCGGTTCCTCCGGCGCACCCATGACCAGCAGGTTCCCCGGGTGCGGATCGGCGTGAAAAAAGCCGTCCTCAAAGATCTGCTTGATCAGGGCGTGCAGCGCAATTCGAGCCAATCGACGCCCCGAATGCCCGGCGGCCACCGCATCGTGGATTTTGCTCCCCGGCAGGTACTCGAGCGTGATCACCTGTTTGCTGCACGCCTGGCGATACAATATCGGAAATCGGATCTGCGGGTGCTCCTCGAAGTTCTTGCTGAAGCGCAACAAGTTGTCCGCTTCACAAGTGAAGTCGAGCTCGGCGTTGATGGCGTGATCGAACTGCTGCACTAACCCCACCGGCGAATAGATGCGGCTCTCCGGAATCGCGCGCTCTACCAAGGACGCAAAGGTGTGCAAGATGTCGAGATCGCTCGCGATGGTAGTGGAAATTCCTGGGCGCTGAACTTTGACCACGGTTTCGCGCGGGCCTTCGTCGGTCTTGAGAATCGCTCGGTGAACCTGAGCGATACTGGCCGCCGCCAGCGGTGTTTCTTCGAAGTGCTCGAAGAGCTCGGCGAGCTCGACGCCCAGAGACATTTCCACTTGCTCTCGAATCTGGGCAAAAGGGATGGGCGGCAGTGAATCCTGGAGCCGGGATAGCTCCGTGATCAGCTCCGCCGGAAGCAGGTCGGCGCGAGTCGAAGCGATCTGACCCAGCTTGACGAAAGACGGACCCAAGTCCTCGAGCACTTTGCGCACGCGGACGGCTGTGGACATTTGCGCGCGCTCGCGAGCGCCGCGCGCTTCTTCCTCGGCGCTCGGCGGCTCGATCACCAGCTCGGGCACGGATGTTTCGACGGCGGTCCGGCGCCGAGGCCCGCGACCGAAGCCCAAGCGCCGAACGGTTTCGCCGAATCCGTGGCGCACCAAAACCGTCGTGATATCGCGAAACCGCCCGAGGTCGCGCGCAGCGTGGAGAATCGAAACCATCAGCGCACCACAATCAAGGTTCCCGGGTCAAACGGAGAGGGCAGCACAGCGGTCCAACCGGAAGGGAGCCGGGGCCGGGTCCAGAAGAATAATCTCTGCGCGTCCAGCGGGCTTAGATTAATGCAGCCGTGGCTTCGCACGTTGCCGAACCCGCGGTGCCAGAAAGTGCCGTGCAACGCATAGCCCTGCTTGAAAAACATCACCCACGGCACTTGTTGAATGGCGTAATAGCGGCTCGCGTCTTCATCTTCCAAGTTGTCCATGTCGCTGCCCCGAAGCTTGGCCCAGATCCGAAACGCGCCCTTGGGCGTGGCCTCCGGGGTCCCTTCTCGACCCTTTCCGGTCGAAACCATGGTCGAAAACACGGCTTTATTCCCGATGTACGCGGTAAGGATCTGCTGATCGAGATCGACGTCGATCCAGCGCTCATCGGGTCGGAGAACGGGAGGAACGGGAGCCGCCGAGCGCACCCGGACGTCTTCCGAGCGCACCCACTCGCGCTCCCCGATGCGCATCCATCGCCTTCCACCTTGTTTTTGGGTTTCAAACACCTGAATCGCCTCGAAACGCGAATGGTTCCGTTCCCGGATGGGCTTGCCGGCGGGCCGGTCGTACGTCTGCGTCGAATCGGCAACCACCCACCCCAGCTCACCTGCCCCTGTTTGCGCGGGGTCGAGCTCGACACCCTGAAACGACGCGGGATTTGCGGGGGATAGATCCCGCAGCGGAACCCATGAGCCTCGCGACGTCAGTGCAAACGGGACACCTGGCGACTTTTCCTGGACGCCGACAATCGCCAGAGCAAAACCCGGTTCTAGCTCGACGTCGGGAGCGGTCTCTTCTGCGTGTCCGAGGTCGCGGTAACCGAGCGCACCATTTTGCCCTACGAAAAAGTACTGATGGGGCAAGCCGTCCGGGTATGTGATCGGTCGAGCGTCGGCCGACAGGGTAGGCTGCTGCGAAATCAGAACCTGATCCTCACACACCCATGCCAAGGGGCCCACGAGAAGCCACCGGCGAGCGCACCCGTTGCCGCGCACTGAACCGTAAAGTGGAAGTCGCGCGCCCTTGGCCGCGGTACCGTGCCGCCGGGCATGAGCATCGGGCTCGATCTGGAGCGGCTCGCCGTCACGCATCATGATGACACTGACGCGCGCCGTATCCGGCTCGGAGCCTTTCAGGCGATCAGCGCCCGCGCCAGGGGCCAACGCGACGCCGAGCAGACAGGCGGCGACGCAACACGCAGCTCGGGTTCCGTTACGAGAACGAGAATCGCAATTCGTGATCGCAAACCCTGAACAGGTCACCGTCGTTGATGACTTTGCGCTGGATTCTCTGCCCATTGTACTCGACGCCATTGGTCGAGCCCAAGTCGACGATGTAGTAGCTGCCGTTCTGAAATTCGATCATCGCGTGCTGGCGAGAGACGTTGGGGTCTTTGATGGTCAAATCACTGGTTTGTTTGCCGCGCCCGATGATGAAACGATCTTTGGTCACCGGAAATGTTTCGCCCTGGTAATAAATGGCAAGAGCGCCGCCCGACGGAGCAGCTGCCGCTGCGTGCGCGGGAGGCGGAGGCCGGGCAGCGTGAGGTGGCGGTGGCGGCGGAGCGGCGCCGCGACGGCCCACCGGAGGAGGAGGCGGCAGCGGTGGTGGCGCGTGAGGCATCGCGCCCGTGCGTCGACCAGGTGGAGGCGGAGGCGGCGGTGCGCGACCCGGTAGCGGCATCGCGCCCGATCCTGAAGTGGGCAGCGGCATCGCTCCGGAGCCTGAGGTGGGCAAAGGTTTTGCGCCGGATCCGGGATGTGGCGGTGGAGGGGGCGCGTGCGACGGAAACGCGGGCGGAGGCGGATGATGTAGAGGCGGCACAGGAGCGGGGGCATGTTGAGCCATCGGAGGCGCGTGTTGAGTTATTGGAGGAGGAGGAGGCGGAGGAGCCCCGGCCAGTGCCACGGCGGACGGTGGCGGCATGGACGCTCCTCCGATGGACTGCGGGCCCGCGTAGCCGCGCTGCCGCGCATATTGTTTCATTGCATCGTTGACCAGATAGTCCACCGAGCACTCGAGCTCGCGGGCCATTTGCTCGAACCGTTGCCAAAGCGACTCTCGACACTGAAAAGATCGCGTGGCCTTCTTGTTCGGATCTGCGTTCATGCGCTGTTACCGAGTTTTGTGCTCCTTGCCGACTGGTTGAGCGCGCCCTTCCATTGCCGGCTTGACGCAGTATTGTACGAACTCACCGACGGTCGTGATGTCCTTTGACTCCTGTTGGTCTCCCTGACTGATGGTGCACTTCCACTCGCAGTCTTTAGCATGCTCCTTGCAGCCGGGTACCTTGGTGCGGTCGTTGAGGTACGGCTGAATCTTGTCCAGCTCGCTCTTGACGCCTCGCTGGTAGTAGTAGCCCAGGGCACAGAGCCGTGCCTGTACCGGGTTCTCGGGCCCGACGTAGTGAAGAACCAGGGTCTGTGGATCGGGAGAACCTTCCATGTCCCCAAGCAGAGCTCCGTAGCGCAATGGCTCGGTAATATCCATGTTTTCCGCCTGCTCGAGCTTTCGGAAAAACTCGGGGACCTGCTCGGTCTTGCTCATTTTCAGGACGAGCTCCGCAGCCACCCAGCGAACCTTCCAATTGTCAGCTTTGAAAAGTCCGTACAGCCTGTCAACCACCGAAGCGCGGGGCATGTCTCCTACGCGCCGGAGCGCTATGTCGCGCACTAGGTCCGGGGTGTCCGGGTCGCTCGCTAGCGACAGGACTGTGTCGACGTGAGCAGGGTTCGAGCGGTCGAGATTGCCTTCCAGGCTGGCCAGAGCGGTTGCCCGCTGCTTGGGGGGGTAGCTCTTCTCCAGCGCGAACTTCAGTAAATAGTCGACCGCAGCGGTGCCACCCACTTTCTTCATCGAGGTGAACACCCGAAGGAGCTCCTCCTCCTGGTATTGCTTTAGCTGCGCTTTGAACTGATCGGGACTGGGGTTGAGCTTGGTTTGGCGGTTGGCCTCAGAAACCATCGGAGCTTTTTCCTGGATCCAGGCGTCCGAAGCCACGTAGCTTGCCACTGCCACCAGCCGTTGGCTCGCTAGCGCTTTGGTTCCGGGGTCTCCAAAGTCCGCCACCAGCTCCGACATCCGGTCTATTTTGGCGGCGCCTGGCCGGATGAGCTCTGGGAGTCCGCGCGCCCCATCCGCCTTGAATTCGCGCAGAACCTGCTCCATCCCGTAAAGCTGCGACGACTCATCCATGCGCTCGGAAAAATTCGTCATGCTCCAGGCGATGAGCGCGTCGCGCAACCGCTGACGGAGAGCTTCCTTAGCCAGCACACCCGCCCCATCGTGGGTTAGAAGCGCAAATGCCGCGTCTTTATAGGGAAACGATGGATCGGGTGGTGGTGGCTTGCCGAGAACGCGGGCGGGAGGCGACTGGAGCATTGCCGCTTCCAGCTTGGGTACGAGACGGCTCAAGATCCTTCCTCGATCGCTCGGCGGCAGGTGAGCCAAAGCGTCGATCAAGCCCGGAAATTCATCGCTGCCCTGGATGCCGACCCGCCGGCCACGCCGCGGCTTCATTTCGACCAACGTCATCGCGGCTTCCAAGCGGATCTCCAGCGGGTAGCGCTCGTGCGTCACAACAGCAATCAGTTTGCGGGGGCCTTGGGCGGTATTGGCCCACCGCTGGATGTCCACCGAATCGATCCTGCAACCCGCAATGGGTGCTCCCAGTCCAAGAGCAACTACGAAACCTATCGCCGAAAGGCAACGGCGAGCGCTTTCGCGTGGCCGCCCTGAGCGGCGCTCCGCCCCGTCTCGAAGGAGCCAGGCCCGCGTGGGGCGGGGCCCGTGTATGACGGGGTGGGAGAGCATCTGCGGGAGCGAGACGTTTGGGGGCAGAGATAGTACAGCCAAACCCGCCAGGCGTCCTTGGCCTGATAAGCTACTGCAGGCCATTTTGCGGCCTCCTTGGCCTTTATGAGTAGGATAATGTAGGAAAAGATACTCCATTGCGGGCCAAGCCCTACAGCCTCAAGGATTCGGCTCCAGAGAAGCCCGTCGTGGGCAGCAGACCCACGACTGCCTCCGACCCCGATGAAACGGGGCTGCAGCGACGCGGGCGCGAAGCTGCCGGCTTGGTCCTGCTCGCAGCGACTGTATTTCTCAGCTTGGCGCTGGCGAGCGTTCGAAGCGACCCGCATGACCCGGATGTATCCGGCGCGAACTGGATGGGTCCGGTGGGAGCAACGATTGCTGGGTGGCTGGTGCGCGGCTTTGGCCTGATAGCGTGGTTAATACCGGTGGACCTCGCGCTTATCGGGGCACCGCTTTTAGCGGGCAGGGTCCGTCGAGCTCTTGGCCTTCGTGTTGCTGGCGATCTGGTGGTGGCAATACTGGCTGCCGCGCTCCTACAGGTACTCTCTCCCGATCTTTTCGTCTTCGGACACGAGCCCCCCGGGGGCAACGTTGGCCTGTTGTTCGGCGAGCTCATGCGAGGGCTGTTCTCCACCCTCGGGTCGGTCTTGGTGGGTGCAACCTCCGTGGTTCTAATCCTCATTGGGCGTCAGACTTTTTCGCTGGTACAGGCGGCGCAAGCGACTTGGCGTCTGATTCAGGGCAAAACTTCGAAGCTCGGCGATCTGCTTCGAAAAATCGTCGCTGCCTGGAGTCAGGCCAGCAAGCTTCGCAAGGAGCGGCGCGAAGCAGCGCGGCTAGCGGGATTGCCGGTCATCGACGCGCGTCCCAGTGATCAGGCCATCATCGCGGAGCTCGAGGACGATGAGTCGGACTGGATTCCCACCGATCAGGAGACGCCGCTGCGGCTCACAGTTTCCGCTTCGCTCGCTGCTCGCGCCCCCATGACCCTCGACACCAAATCCAGCGCCGCCGATAACGGCGCGCGCGTTATCGCCGCTAGCGGCACGGGCGGGGGCAGCAACGCCAGTGCAGAGCAGACGAGTCTTGCCCCGCCGACTCCACCGCCGCGCGGCAATCGAGCGGCTAGAGCACCGCGCATCGTGGATACTACCGAGCAGAGCGCGGTGACTCGCGAACCGCGCGAAGAGCGACGCGGCACGACGTCGGGCTTCAAACTACCTCCCATCGAGTTATTGCAGCCGGCACCTCCCGTCATCACCGACGTGGATCGAGAGTCCCTGTTGCAGCAAGCGGCGCGACTGGAAAAAACACTTTCCGACTACGGCGTTTCGGGCCGAGTGGAGGAAATTCATCCGGGTCCAACGGTGACGACTTTCGAAGTGGCGCCCGAAGCGGGCACCAAAGTCAGCAAGGTCTCGAACCTCACCGACGATCTGGCGTTGGGGTTGTCGCGCAAAGTGCGCATCGTGGCCCCAATTCCCGGCAAGAACCGGATCGGATTCGAGCTGCCCAACGACGAACGATGCACGGTCAACTTGCGGGAGCTGGTGGAAGACAAGCGCTTCGAAAAACTCGCCGAGCGCGCCCCGCTCCCAGTGGTTTTGGGCCGCGACATCGTGGGCGCTCCCTTTTATGCGGACCTGGCTTCCCTGCCGCACGTCATCGTCGCCGGCGCCACCGGGGCCGGAAAAAGCGTCGGTTTGAACGTGATGCTGTCGAGCTTGCTGTTTCGGAGAACGCCCGACGAGCTCCGACTCTTGATGATCGATCCCAAAGTGGTGGAGCTTGCTCCGTTCGACGGAATTCCGCACATGCTTTTGCCGGTGGTCACCGACATGAAACAAGCCGCGACCGCGCTGCGCTGGGCGGTCAACGAAATGGAACGCCGCTACCAGCTGATTGCCAACGCGGGCACCAAAAACATCGGAACCTACAATCGCTGGGCAAAACGCGTATCGGCGGGCGAGCTCCCGAGGCCCGCTCCGGAACAAGTCCAGGCCTTGGCCCCGGACGGCGCCCTAGTCAGCGTTCCGGCGGCAAAGCACGGTGGCGACGGCACGGAGCTCCCGGGTACCCTGCCGTACATCGTGCTGGTGGTGGACGAATTTGCCGACCTGATGATGCAGCAGGGCAAAGAGGTCGAAGCTTCGGTTGCCCGCCTGGCGCAAAAGGCGCGCGCCGCCGGTATTCATGTGGTGCTCGCTACACAGCGGCCCAGCGTGGATGTTATCACCGGCATGATCAAAGCGAACTTCCCCTCTCGCATCGCGTTTCGCGTGGCGCAGCGAGTCGACAGCCGCACCATTCTCGACGAACAGGGAGCAGAGCTCTTGCTCGGACGGGGAGACATGCTGGTCAAGCTCAACGGTTCTTCCGACACGCGGCGCGTACAATGCCCCTTTGTGAGCGAAGAAGATGTGACAGCGCTGGCTGACCATTTGCGCGCACAGGGGGCGCCCACTTACCACGAGGCCATCCTGACCGAGCCCGACCAGAACGGCGACGGCGACGAGCAGGAAGAGCAGGTGGATGTGCGCTTCGATGAAGCCGTGCGAATCGTAGCGGAGACGCAGCGTTGCTCGACCTCTTGGCTCCAGCGTAAAATGACCATCGGCTACAATCGCGCGGCCAAAATGGTGGAGCTAATGGAAAAGCGCGGCCTGGTTGGACCGGCAAATGGGGCTCGCGACCGAGAAGTTTTGATCGGCCCGGACTACGCGTGATGGGACAAGACCTTGGAGCGGGAAGCTTGGGCAAGCCTGGGCGGAGCTCGAGCTTTGCCGACGCGTTGTTTGACTCTATGGTAAAGAGCGAAATTTCATGACCGAGGCGCCTCCTTCGTCGGGGGCAATCCCCGCCGCGCTCGACGATGACTCCGACGACGTTGCGTGGGCGCTCCAGACCGCGGCCGTTCAGTGGAATCGCGGAGCCTTTCCGGATGCGTTGGTCTGGCTCCGGCGCGCCGTCGAGGCCGCGACCGATGCGGGCGCCGATGCGCGCGCCTGGCAGCTCGGAATGCTGGCGGACAGCCTTTCGAACCAAATCCCTGCAGCCGGCGAATCGCCGTCGGAAAAGCCGAAGCCGCCGGTCGATGACGAGGACCGGCTCCTCGACGCCGATGAGGATGACGAAGAGCCGGCTGCGCCCGGGTCCGGCGCTGCGCGTCTGCAAATCGCTCCGATCGCCCCGAGTGCTCTTCCGCCAAAAGCGGCAGAAATAGGAATCCCTGCCCCACCGCCGCGTGCGCCGCCAACCGACAAGCCGCGACTGCCGTTCGTCCCTCCCCCGCCACCGCCCGTACATCCCGCCATTGCTCCGCCCACACTCAAGTCCGCAGCGTTGGTCAGCAACGCGGCCACCGACGATACGGTCGAGGAGGTCGTAACCAGCGCGCCCGAGTTTGACGAAGCGCCGACCATACCTCCGAGCGAGCGCGCGCTATCCGCTCCAGAGCCGGCGACGGCGCCGCTTCCGGGATTGCTTGGGCGACAGTCCGAGGCGCGTGATGAATCGGGGCATGTCGCTGTGGAAGCGGTGGAAGAGGTAGAGGAAGTTGAAGATGCGGCGGTTGAAGTTCTGTCGGACGAAGACGTTGACTACATAGAAGAAGCAGGAGAGGAGGGGGAAGCGGCAGCTGAGGCGGAACCGGCAGCTGAGGCAGAAGCGGAAGCGGCGCCCGAAGCGGAGTCGGAACCGACAGCTGAGGCGGAAGCGGAAGTTGTAAAGGCTCCGCCCGAAGAGCCAGCCGCCGAAGCGGTTCCCGCGCCCGAGGTCGTCGAGCGAGAGCCCGCAAAGCCGGAGCCCGAAACAGCGGAGCCCGTGGAAGCCGGCGAGCCAACCATCGGCGGTATTTCTCTGGCACAGACTCAGGGACTCGAAGACCTGCCGGAGGAGTCCCAGCGTCTGCTGGTTTCCCGAGTCCGTATGGAAACCTTAAAAGCCGAAGAGGAGGTCAGTGACTTTGCGGCCGCATTGGTGCTGGAGGGTTCGGCTTTGATCATGCCGGCCATCGCGGATGTGTCGTCGGCACGGGTCGCGCCCGGTGAAGTGGTGTTCACTCGGGGGACGCTGGGCGAGGGGGTCTTGCTGCGCGTGGTTGCGGAGCAGGACAACACGGTGATTGCAGTGTGGGAGGAGGAGGCGTGGGAGCAGGCTACCAGCAAGAGCCCCTGGGTCGCCGACGAGCTCCGATTGGTCGCCGATCGGTTTCAAGCTCTTGCCGGCGTTACCATGGGCGCCATGGGCGAACGGCTCGACCAGGCCTTGCGCAGCATGGTGACCGAAAAGTGCGAGGTGCGCGCTCTGCTCCCCAGTGAAATATTGGTGGCGGAGGGAAACCCGGTGGGAGGCTTATATGTCGTCGGCGCCGGGTGGATTGAAGTGGTGCAAGGACCGCCCGACTCACAAAAAGTGGAAGCTGAGCTCGGGCCCGGGGATTTTCTGTTTGCACCTCAGGTGCTTTCCGCCGGGTCGGCTCCGGCCACAGCGCGGGCGGGTAAAGGCGGCGCGCTGGTCTTGTTCGCGGATCGCAGAGCCGCACACGAGCTCATGGTGAGCGTGCCGCCACTGTTGGAGCTCCTCGCAGGCTGACCGCTTCCGACTCCCCACCGCCTCGGCCTTCGACTTCCCAGATGATCTCGTCATTGCCCTGAGCGCCTGCGAAACGCAGGCCGAACCAGCGCGCATCGTGCGAGATGGTGGGGCGGCCGTCGGCGCGCACCAGCGGGAAGCTGATGCGGTAAACGCTGCGCCAGGGCGACGTGTACGGAAAATAGGTGAGCTCCATGGCGCCTGGCTTTTTGATGGCCTTTAACTCGCTGGGCGCGGTTTCCGTGCCTTCGTCGTCGATGAGCCTGACAATCCAAGCGGGGTTTTCCGCGTTGAGATCGTTCCACACCCATTTCTGGGCGTATAAGGCCATGTAAAACTGATGCTCGCGACGGGTTTCCGCCAGCGAACGCTCGAGCAAAGCGCGGCGCTGGTCGACCGTCAGGCGGTAATCCTCCGCGTACCGCACCACGTAAGCCCAGCGGAAATCCCAGGATTCGTAGGTCGCGGTCACGGTCAAGACGTTGTCCGGTTCGCTCATCTTGATGAGCTGATCGCTGCGGGTCCACTTGCGGAGGACCTGCTCGTAATCCGTGGCGACGTATTCTCGCGGGCCCTCCTCCATCTGAACCTTGGGAGTACTGCAGCCGCCGAGCACTGCGGCGCACACGGCCAGGCCGTAGAGCTTCATGAGGCAATGATAGCAAAGGCCTTCGCACCTACCAAACTCACCGAGAGCTCGTGCTGCGCTTGCCGCCAAACAGCCATCTCAGCTAAAAAACGTCAATCGTTGAAGCGTCCGCGCTTTGACTCGGATCAATGATGCTCCCTGTCGCAGGCGGACAGGCATTGAAATTTCCTGCGATCGCAACCCCGGCCCCCGTTCCGAATGCATTTGATGTAGTCCTCAGTGCACTTTCGTTTGCAGGCGACGTTCGGTGGTGGGCCCGTCTTCGCAGCGCGCTCCCCGCCGCCTCCGTCGTGGCACGCGCTGAACAACGA
>DASXTY010000867.1:0-2122 GCA_036505155.1 Polyangiaceae bacterium
CCCGACGACGAGGCGCCACACCACAAAATGGGAGCGGAGCTTTACGGGCGCATGTGCGCTGTGTGCCACGGGAGCTCCGGAGAAGGCTACTTGGCCGATCAAGCAACCGCGCTGCGCCACCCCGATTTTTTGGCCAGCGTGACGGATGATTACCTCCGACAGGCTATCGCGGAGGGGCGGGCCAACACCACCATGTCCGCCTGGTCTGTCGACCGGGGTGGGCCCCTTTCGCGCGCGGACACCGACGCGCTCATCACCTTTATCCGCGGCTGGGGCAGCGGCGCCCGAAAGGCTCTGGACGAGCGACCGAACACCGGTAGCGCGCCAAGCGGGGCACCCAATTTTGCTCGTTCGTGCGCTTCCTGCCACGGGCCGCGGGGAACCGGCGGCCCCAACGTTGGCATCGGCAATCCCGAGCTTCTCAAACACGCTACCAACGGCTTTCTACGCCTCGCGATCACAAAAGGGAGAAGCGGAACACCGATGCCGGGCTTTTCCGCCACGCTCGGTGACCCTGCCGTCGAAGATATCGTCGCTCTTTTGCGGAGCTGGCAGACGGGCTCATCGTCAAAGCCACCGCCGCCGGTAAAGCGTCCGGACCCGATTCCACTGGGTCCGGTTCCATTGAACCCGCACGGTCCTGAGCCGATCGGCTTCCAGCTTTATCCGTCCGCAACCAAGGCCGATGTGGTGAAGGCCCAGCTCGACCGCCGGGCTCGCATTGCCCTGCTCGACGCGCGGGCGCCACCCGACTACATGAACGAGCACATCGCAGGCGCGGTCAGCGTGCCGTTTTACGATCCGGACCCATATATTGCTTCCCTTCCCAAGGATACCTGGCTGGTTAGCTATTGCTCCTGCCCCCACGCCGAATCCGTAACCCTGGCTCGCAAGCTGGTTGCAAAAGGTTTCAGCAAAGTCACCGTGCTGGATGAGGGACTTGGCGTGTGGAAGCGCCGAAAGTATGAAACCCGCACCGGCGCAAAGCCTTGACCTGGTACGTCCGCCGTCACTGCCCCAGAATAATCGTGCCTTCGGGGCGCAGCGGGATCACCTTGGTCGAGCTCGGCACATCCGGGTTTTGCGGATCTTCGCGCACGAACACCACATCGCCTTCGCGGATATCGTCCACGCGCCAGTTGACCTCGTAGCTTGTGCCGCTCTGTCCCGCTGCCTGAACCACTTCGGGGCGGCCGACGAACTGCCCTCGTCGGATCACGTGGCCCCGGCCCGTCGGATCCACCAACATGGCTTCGGCGGGATGGATCCGGGTGACGATTCCAACCAGCTTCAGCTCATCCAGGGAGTATTGATCCAGCAAGACCTTTCGCTGAGACTTCAGGCGCCCGCGCTCCTCGGAAGCAGCCAGGTCGGCGAAGGCTCGGAAGGGATCGCGGCTGCGTTCGCTTTCGCCAAATTCCGCTTCTTGAAAGTCGGCCTTGGGGGCTTCCTCGGCGCGGCCGGCGGACGCAGAGGGCTTGGCTCCGCCATCGGCCGCGGCGGTTGCTGGTTTGTTGCCGCGCATGACCTCTCCTTGTCCGCATCCGGAGAGCGCTCCTAACGCAAGACTCACGACCGAAAGAGTCTTCGCAACGCGCGGTGAAACCGGCCGTTTCATTTCTTCCTCATGGCGGAAGTTCGCTTATCCTGCTTGCTCGCGCCGTCGGCGCCGGCAAGATCCAGGGTGCGAAACGCGGTGGCCAGGGCCTCAATCTGTAGGACGACGTCGTCGCCCTCTTTTTTCGGCTGCGTGATGGAGATGTTCTCCATATTGATGATCCGATCGAGCTGTCCCACGCCGTAAAAGAACTTCGCAACCTGATGATAACGCCCGCGCATCATGAGCTTCATCGGGACACGGGCGTAGAATTGCTCGCGGACCTCTTCGTTCGGTGTCCACTCGGTTAGATTCACCCCGGTCGAGTTGGCCACGCTTTGGAGCGCGCTCAAAAAGGCGGGAGACTCGGCCTGGTTAGGCAAGATCTTGTTGAGCTCACGCTGGCGCTGCTCGCGGTCGGTGAGCTCGGCGAGGTCCTTTTGGTAAGCAAATTCGTTTTGCCGCGCTTCGGTGAGCTGGGTGCGCAACTGGCGCTCCTGAGCGACTGCAGCAGTCAGCTTGCTC
>DASXTY010000868.1:0-5850 GCA_036505155.1 Polyangiaceae bacterium
CGTGCGCACTGTCGACCGCTTCGCAGATCTGAATGGCGATGGCGGCGGCGCGTTCGGCCGAAAGCGGCCCGCTTCGAATCAGCGAGTCGAGCCTTTCGCCCTGGATGAGCTCTAGCGCCATGTAGGGGAGGCCATCGTCGGTTTCACCGAAGTCGAGGAGCGGCACCAGGTGTAAACTCCGCAATTTGCTCAAGATCTCTGCTTCCCTCAGAAAGCGGCTCTTCAGCTGCGGATCCCGGAGCAACTCGCGGTGAATGATCTTCAGTGCAACCTGCTCCGCCCGCGCCGCGCCGCTTGGCGCCGTTTCAGAATTCAATCGGTCCGCTACGTAGACCGCGCCGCTCAATCCGGTGCCCAGCGGCGCTACGATGCGATAGCGACCGCGGATGATTTGCCCTGCCGGCCGAGCTTCGGGCTTTGCGCGAGCCGCATCTCCCTGGTTCACGGTCGCGCCCCGCCGCGCTTGCAGGCGGCGATGAGCTTGGGGCTCAGTCGAGCCGAGTCTAGCTTTGCGTCGGGATCGTTCTTGAGCCACTCGGTGCAGGAAGCTGTTGCCAAGCCGGGTGCGTCCAGCGCCGTATACGCCTCGAGCAGCTGGCGGTGCACCAGCGCCAGCTGTGGTTGCGAAAGCGCGCCGGAAGCCAAAAAACCACTGCCACGGGTAACTGCGTCCACATAGCGAGCGCTGCGCACGTCGGCGATGAGCGCTTGCAGCTCAGACTGGATGCGGCGCTGCGCGCGGCGGGTATCGCCGCCGGCTTCTGAACAACCGGCAGCCAGCGACGCGGCCGCTGCAGACTTACCAGCTTCGGTGAGGGGCAAATCGACGAGCGGAATCAGGATCACGTCTCCGCTGCGGGGCCCACGTCCCTTGAGCCCGTTATAACGGTACATCTGCCACGCCTTGTTCTTGTCGCCGAGAAATTTGTAGGCCAAGCCGGTCAGGGTGTCGGACTCCGAGACCACCACTCTCAAGTTATACGGAACCAGAATTTCGGCCCCCGTCTCGGGTGAAAGCCAGGGACTCGAGCCGTTGGCAATGGCCAAAACGTCAGCGCGGTTCGCGGAGCCGAGCAGCTCTTCCGCCATCTTCGCCCAAGTGTCACCGGGTTTGACGCGGTGGAAAGAAACCGACGGAACTTCAAGTCGCATGCCGGCTACGATGGGGGTGCCGCCCTGCGCCTCCAGGAAGTTTGCGGCAACCAGCAGCCGTTCATATTGAATGCGCCCGTAGAACCTTTCGGCCACTGAAGCCAGCGTGTCGCCCTTCTGCACCACGTGCACGAAAGCCTTGGCTCTAGTAGTTAGCAGGGTCGCCAGCGCAAGCGCACAGAGGACCAATACTTTCAGATTGCAACATCCCATCGAGGCCGGAAGATAACCCATTTACAGGCGAGGTACCGGGGAAATCATGCTTCAGGGGATGGCGGCCGGACGCGTCAGCCGCGGAGGTCGCAACGCAGCCGCTGCCAGGATGCACAGCGCAGGAGTGACCACGATATGGTAACGGTCATCGCCGAAGAAGACGACGTGGATCAGCAGCGTCGTCGCCAGTACACCAATTAGGTATCGACCCACCGGGCCCTGAGGCGGCCGACCCGGCAGCGGCAGCACGCCTAGCAGCGCGATGGCCACCACCAGCAAGAAGAAGGGATGGCTGTCATCCAACATCGCATACAGTTCCAGCGCGAACATGCTGGCCATCATGCCCACCTGAGCAAACCAGAGCCGGCTCCTAAAGGCGGGGAATGCGCTGGTCGTCAGCGGGACCACCGAAAACGCAGCTGCGGCTAAAAGCAGGCGATGAAATAGGGTGAGCAACGAGCGCGCGGCTTGACGGCGCGATTCAGGCCAAAACACTGGGTCGGCCTCTCTCAAGTATTCGATGGCAAAGGACTGATGGTCGAAGGTTTGCGCCAGCTTCTGCGGGCCGAGCTTCACCCATCTCCAGACATCGCGTTCTATCGCGTCCATCCCGACTTTGGCCCAGCACTGGTCCTGTTGCACTTGTCCGGTTACCACCGGGCAGCCATCGCTCGCTCGCAGAGTCTGAAAACGGCCGGTTTGGCTCAGCGCGCCAATTGCGAGGTTCCAGCCTCCATTGGTGGAAACCAAAGCACAACCATCCATTCGGACGCAGTTTCGGATGGTCCAGGGACATACGACCAAAAGCGCCACCAGCGCGGCCACGGCGGCTCGGCCGAGAGCGCGGAACCACGGGCGCGGATGCAAGAGCGCCAAGAGCGGCGCTGCCAGCAGCGTGGTGGGACGCACCAGGGTCGAAATGCCCAGGGTCGCTCCCGCTACCACGATGCCGATCCAACTTCGCAGATTCGAGCCTTTCGCAGAAGAGCCCAGCGGGGGTGTCCTCCAGTGCAGCACCGCCCACGCCGCGCAAAGCAAGAGCAGCGCGGCCAGCGGCTCCGTCATCACCAGCGCGGTATATACGATGAGCCCTGGATGTAGCGCCGCAACCGCCGCCGCGATGCGCGCGCGCTCGAGGCTCAGATAATGGCGAGCCAACCGGTGCACCACCACCACTAGTAGCGTGCCCAATACGGCGTTCGCGATCGGCGCTACCGTGAGCCCCGAGCCGAACAGCCAATACACGCCGCCCAGCAGGCCGCTGTATCCCACCGGATAGTGCACCCACGGCTTCCAGACAAGTTGGCCGTCGACCATCACGTCTTCGGAGTAGCCAAGTCCGGCCGCGATGCGCTCGGCGCCGAAGTGATAATAGTGGCCGTCCCACACCGGCTCTCTGGACCAAGCAATCGCCACGAACAGACGCGGCAGCAGGGCAACCACAGCTACTGCAAACGTGAACGCCAGATCTTCGGATCCGAACTCTCGACGAGAAGTCTTGTTCAAGCCAAAGATTCGCCTTTGATTACCCTGCGCCACTCTCGGAAGCGGCGCAGGTACGTCTTCGACACCTGAGTTGCGTCGAGTTTGAGGTATTGTGCCAGCTGTTGCACGAAACCGCGCGTGTACACCAGAGCCGGCAGGTTTGCGAAGTCCTCGGCTTCGATGGCGCGCAAATAAGCCGCGGCAATCCGGGTCCGGGCTGAGATTTCTTCGATTTCGATGGCCAGCGATTCGCGCACTTTGCGCAGTAACGCTCCGGTAAATTCGGTTTCAGTGCTGATTTCTCGGGCGAGCTCATGCCGCAACATGGTCCGCTCGGCTGCGAGCGCCGTATCTGTCACCGGGTTGGATGGTACCGTTTGCTCCGGCTGCTCCGGGAAAAGCGACAGATCGTACGCCTGGCGCCGGAGCGGATCCAGCAATGTATCGTGCGCCTCTTCAACCCGCGCTTGCTCTTGCGCGAGCTCGGACCCGGTGAGGATGGACGCGAGCGCAAGGCTTCCTGGCTGATATATTTCACGTTGCCGTTTGTAGGCTCGGCGGAGCTCCTCGTCGGTAGCACCCCGATTGGTGAGCAACATCTCGTAGAGCGTCGGAGTTGCAGCCACCAGCGAGAGGGGTTCATCGACGCGAGCTTGTTCTCGACTCGTCACCAGAGCCAAGACCCGGCGCGCAATCCGTTCCAGGTTGCGCGCGCTCTTGCTGGTCGGGCTATCGATGAGCAGCGGCCGCGCTCGAACCACGCTGAGCCACACCGAGTCGTCGTGCTCTATTTGGCCAACGTAGTCCATTTTTACGCCCAGGTAACGTTGCGCCATATCACACATGCCCAGCCCGAGCTCGCTATCGGTACGCAGGCGCAGGCTATTAACCACCAGTCGCGGTCTCAGCTTGCAAAGCTCGTTCGCCGCAAGCTTTGCCAAAGCCGTATCATAACGGGCCAGGGCTCGCACCAACTGCTGCGGAGCCGGTAGCGGGGCGAGCTCACCCTGAGCGCGCTCGAGAAGCCGCATCCGAAACCGATCCTTTAGCAATGCACGCCGGATGGATCGCTGAAATACCGCGCGCACAAAGCGATAGGTGGCTTCCACACTCGGTGGTTCGGGAATCGCGACGCAGATCATGAGATCCGACGACAGAGCCAGGTCCAGGGTCGCTGGCAAAGTGCCGCCCCCAAGGTCGACGATGACGTAGTCCACATCGAGCTGTCGGAGCTCGGCCGCCCATCGAGGCTTTCTGCCCGGCCGGACCGGTGTGGTCGAACCCGGCGTGTATGCCTGGGCCAGGAGCAGGAGTCCCGGTATGGGCGTTACGGAGAGCTCGAGCTCTTCGCCACTCTCATCGCGACGCGGCGCCAGATTGCTCGGCAGGTCCATGCCCAGCATGGTGTGCAGCGATGCCCCCGCCGGATCGGCGTCGACCACCAACACGCTCCGGCCGAGCTGCGCCAAATACACCGCGAGATTCAAGGCGAGAATGCTCTTACCGACGCCTCCCTTGCCGCCCCCCACCGCAATCACATTGCGCACCGGGCGCGGCACATCATTCGGCCGGTCGCTCCCAGAATCTTGCGGGGGCTCAGGCATGCCGCTCATTTGGCCATTTTCTGGTTTGTCGAGCCAGCCCGGAGCGCATTTCCATCGCGCGGAACAGGATGCGCTTTAAATATGAAAGACGGGACACTAGGCTCGGGCCCGGATGATCAGCTGGCGTATGGCGGCAGCCGTGGCGGCTCTCGGCTTCTTGAATTTCCAGGGGACCACCTGCCGCTCGCCGGGGCAAAGTGAGGGCGGGGCCGCACCGTCCCAGACCACCAAGGTGGTGACCCTGGAGGGCGTCGATACGTCGGAGCTCACCACGCGCGAGAAACATGAATGGTCGAGCTATGTCTCGGAGCTTTTGGCGCCGTGCGCGAGCCAGCCGGTGAGCCTCGAGCAGTGCGTGCGGGAAAAGCGGAGCTGCACAGCCTGTGTTCCCGCGGCTCGCTATTTGATGGACCAGGTTCGGCGGGGAAAGGCGCGCTCTCAGATCGAAGCGGGGTTTCGGGAACGGTTCGCGCCCGACAGAGTCAGCAACATCCCGATTCTGGGGTCGCCGGCTAAAGGCCCCGCAAATGCCCCGGTCGTGATTGTCGAGTGGGCGGACTTCGAGTGTCCCGCTTGCCAGGCGGCGGTCTCGGTTCTGGAGGAGCTTCTGCGCAAACACCCCGATTCCGTTCGTTTGGTTTTCAAGAACTATCCGTTGAGCATTCATCCCAACTCGGAAATTGCGGCGCGAGCCGCGGTAGCGGCGGACAAGCAAGGCGCGTTCTGGCGGATGCACCCATTGCTGTTCGAGCACGGCGCACCGCTCGATCGCGCCGCGCTGGAGAAGATCGCTCGCTCGGCAGGCCTGGACATGCGTCGTTTCATCAAGGACCTGGAGAGCGAAGAAGTGGCGGACCTGGTAACGCGGGATCGAAAGCAAGGTGACGCCGCGCACCTCACCGGGACGCCCACCTTGTACATCAACGGGCGCAAGTTCTACTCGAGCGCCGATTTCATGGAGGACCTCGAAGACTGGGTTTTGCTCGAAATCGAGCTAAAAACCGGAGTCAGGCCGGCGGTTGCCGCGGACTCGGGTCGCACCGACAAGCCGGCTGTTCCCAAGCCTGAGCCGTAGCCGCGCTTTTCGTCTGAAATGCACACGTGCTACACGCCTAACCCTGTAGACCACACAACTCGGCACTCCACGCATGCGCGTCCTCATTGACCCGGGGAACTGTTTCCCAACCGGCAAACATTATCCAGGCATCGCACACCTGCTCCGGGTGGTGGCGGCTGGATTGGCCGATGAATATTCAGGTGAGCACGCGGTTTCCGAAATGCAGCTGGTCGCTATCGACACCGAGACCACCGGGCGCGATCCCGAAGTTGACCGAATCGTCGAGATCGCGTGTGTGGTGTGGAAAAATCGCCAGGTCATTCTCAGGCAAAGTTGGCT
>DASXTY010000869.1:0-4879 GCA_036505155.1 Polyangiaceae bacterium
GGGCCATCCGACTCCAGGACCGGGTGCTTTTGAGCTTCGACATTCCGGAGGCACAGTGAAGTCTTGCCCCCGTGCACTCTACACAGTCGCGCGCATCATGGCGGGGCGAGGGGCACGTCGAGACCGATGACCCGCATGAGCCGGAGAGCGTTACCGGACGCAACCGGGCCGGGTCGAAGCTTGTAGTCGAACGTCATCTTGTCGTTTTCTACATTTTCGCGGAAATGCGCTTGGTGCACTCGCTGGGCAAGCTCGCCGGTGAGCTGGCAGAGCCCCAAGTCGTGGGTCGAAACGACGCCGATCGCCCCGCGAGCCAAGAGCTGGCTGAGGAGCCAGCGCGCCCCAATCTGACGCTCGGCGGAATTGGTTCCGTGCAAGATCTCGTCGAGCAGGAACAGGACCGGCATCCCGCCATCGGTTGCGCCCAGCACGGCTCGGAGCTTGACGAGCTCGGCGTAAAAGGCGCTGATTCCCCGTTCCAGCGAATCGCTCACGTGGATGCTGGTGCGCACCGCAAGCGGCGACAGCTCGAACTGGCGCGCGCACACCGGCGCACCTGCCTGAGCCATCACGGCCGCCAGGCCCATGGTGCGAAGCAGCGTACTCTTGCCGGACATGTTCGATCCGGTCACCAACAGCGCGGTCTGCGGCTCGGGCAAACTGAGGTCGTTATCGACGCGCCGGCCCCGGTCGATGAGCGGGTGTCCGAGGCCATGAGCCCGAAACGAAGCGGGTCCTTCGCGCAACTCCGGAAAGACGTAGCCGGGCTCGTCGTGCGCCAGAGCCGCAAAAGAACAAAGCGCCTCCATTTCCCCGACCGCTTCGAACCAACCGCGCGCGACCCGGCCGCTGCGCTTCTGCCACGCCTCCAGAGCCAGGACGCAATGGATGTCCCACAACAGCAGCCAGTTTATTAGCGGGTGAACCAATCCGTTGTGCCGAAGATTGAACCAGCCCACCTTGTTTTCGAATTCCTTCATTCTCACCGAGGGGCGCTCTCCGCGCCGCGCGCTTTTTTCGGTCGCGCTCTTCGGCCCGACGGACATCAGCTTGCTCTGCAGTCCTTTCACCAAAGTGGAGTCGATGTGGAGCTCTTCGATGAGCTCCAGCATGGCGCCGTACCGAACGAACGCTCCTTCCGCGTTCGAAACGGCGGTGAACACCCGCGCACACTCGGCTTGGGTCAACACCAATAGCCCAAGCTGTAGGACCAGCGGAAAACTCCAAAGGAAAATCGGCGCGCGGCTGAAGCTGCTCAGTGCAATGCCGGAAAGCGTGACCACGGGCAGCAGGCGCGACGACCAGACCAACCATCGGCGGAGGCCCAGCACCGTGTCGCCTTCTGCCCAGCGCAGCAAAGGATCGGGGTCCGGTGCTTCGCGATGAGCGGTCTTCGATGCGCTTTCCGAAAGGGACTCGTCGGAAATGGCCAGGGCGCAGGCTTCCAGTTTCTGTCGCAACTCGAGCTCGGGCGCCAGCGCTCGCACCGTCTCTTGTCGGTCGCGGACGGTGGCAACGCCGGCCGGCTCGCGCAGAAAGCCCGCCAGACAGTTCTGCCCAAAGCTCGTGTGCGCGACGGACAGGCGCTGGAACAACGACGCGACGCCGAACATATCCAGATCCTCGGCGTAGGGGTGCTGCGGATCGGAAAACCGCCGTCCGGTTTCCGGAAGCTCACGCCAAGCTCCGGTAACTCTCGATTTGGCATCGCGATTGACCCGAAGCCAGCGCCTCGCATCGTTCAACGCCCGAATGACGCGAGCGTGAGCGAGCACCAAAAGCAAGAACATTACCGCTGACATTGCCCCCAGCAGAGCAGGCGCGAGCGGTTTTCTGCCGAACACGGCAAAGCTCAGACTTATGGCGGTCACTCCGAAGGCAAGACCGCGAAGGTTGGAAACTCTCAGCGAGCGAGCCGAAAGTCGTTGCACCTCCGCTTCGAAGCGCGTCACCCGTTCGGAGTAGAGGTGTTCGAGGTCTGGGGGCCCGGTCAGGAAAAATCCGACGTGGCTAGGGCTGTTTGGAGAACTTGACGGCGACCGTCGCGCCTACTGCGGGCGCCTCTGGGATCCCAACGTACCGGCGGTCCACTACCTGCGCAATGCAGGTTGCTGCCTCAGCCGTCACGGCGATGCGCTTTGCGACGCTTACGCCCTCCGCGCGGCCGCTTTCGCGGACCAGAAATCGGACCTGAACTTCGCCCGTTGGTCCCTTGAAACCGCCGTGGTCTGCGAGGCAAGCGGTGTATCGCTCTTTGGCGCTCGCCACGCCGAGCTTTCCAGTGCCGAGATTGCCCTGGTCAGCAACCACCGGTCCGATGCTCACCTGAATCGACTTGAGCTCGCTCCGGTCGGGCTTGGCTATAGAGTCCTTTTCGGTGCTCTTGCTGTCGACCGCTTCGGGTTGCGCGGTGCTGCGCGCTTCGGGCTGCGCCCCGCTGCCTGTCGCGACAGCGAGGGCCTTGTCCTGTGGCTTATCTGCCGGTTTAGCGTTGAGCGCTTGAGCTTCCTGCTCTCCGAGGCAGCGCACCAGCATTCCCTTGCCGTTCGAAAGCCGGCCCCACGGGCAGGCCGGATCGTAGGGGTAACGACTGACGAGCGGCGTCTCGGCTTCTGCGGGCCCGGCAAAAACGCTGGCTATGAAACCCGAAGCGACGAGTGCGAGCGCGGTCTGTGCGGACTTCGATTTTTTCATGACCATCCCGTCATAACGCGGCTTTACCGGGGCGGCCACAATTTGACGAGGCGCTATCTTCGGGCGAGGGCTTGAGCTATCCCGCCAATAATGGCTCAGGGTGCCGATACCGTCCTCACGTTCCTCGAAAGTATCGGCCGGCGTTCGGAGGCGGAATTTTACCTGAAGCTGTTTCGCCAGCTCCCCAAGGAGAGTTTCGCCATCATTCTAGTCGGCAGGCCGGTGCTCCGGCACGCTCTGGGTTCTTTGGTGGAAGAGCTCCGGTTTCTAGCCGATCTCGGGCTCTTCGCGCTGCTGGCGGTGGACTTCGCGGATCCTCCGGCACCTGGGCTCGAGCGACTCGAGAGACGATTGCGAAACGTGGAGCTCGTCCCATGTCGCCACGACGCTGTCGAGTCGAACCTTATAGAACAGCTTCGCGCCGAGCTCCGCGCTGAGCGCATTCCCATCGTGACCCCGTCGTCTCTCGCGCCGCACTGGGAAGGCGCTGAACATCGCCTGTTGCAACTCGGTGCGCTTGCGCGCCAGCTCGACACGCGCAAGCTCGCGGTGCTTCGACGCCGCGGCGGCATCCGCGCGCCGACGGAACTGGAGATAGCACCCGGCCATTGGCTGCAAAGCTCCGGGGGCAGCATCTCTGTCATCAATCTTCGCTCCGACGCCGAGCTTTTGCTCTCGACTCGGCGGCTCAACCGCGAAGATACTCGCTTGCTTTCCGAGGTCCGCACTTTGCTCGATGATTTGGGTTCCTCGAAGTTATTGGTGAGTGTTGCTTCGCCGCTCAACCTTTTGCGGGAGCTCTTTACGGTGAAGGGCGCCGGCACTCTCATCAAACCAGGGACACCGGTCGAGCGGCACCCATCCTATGAGGGGGTCGACTTGAACCGGCTCCGGGCTCTCATCGAGTCGAGCTTCGGCAAGCCGCTACAGCCGGGTTTTTTCTCGCGATCTCCGCTCGCGCTGTACTTGGAATCCGGCTATCGGGGTGCCGCCATCTTGCACGGGAATCCCAGTGCACCCTTTCTCAGCAAGTTTGCGGTCGAGCCGGAGGCGCAAGGCGAAGGAATCGGCCAGGACCTCTGGGAAGCCATCGCGCGCGAGCACAACGCGCTTTTCTGGAGGGCGCGACCCGATAATCCGATCGGGTCATGGTACGCGCGCATCTGCGACGGAATGCTCCGAATACCACAATGGCAAGTCTTCTGGCGCGGGGTTTCGCCGGACGCGATTCCCCAATTGATCCAGGAAGTCGGGCAAATGCCGGTGGATTTTAGCGAGTGACCAAGGCGGCGCTCACTTTTTGGGCGACTCGTGCAGCGCGAAAAACGCGCCTTGCGGGTCGGTGAGCTGGGCAATGCGGTCGCCGCCGGGGACTTCCATCGGCCCGTGCATGAGCTTGCCGCGATTCGAGGTTGCGCGCGAGACGGCGGCATCCAGATCATTCATGTGGATATAGTAGATCCACGACGGTGGCATAGTCATGTCCGCAGTCTTGGTGAACATGCCCCCGTATTGCTTTTCGCCCTGGCCGTAGACCAAATACTTGCCTATGGGGCCCATATCGACGTCGCTCTTCTTCTCCCAACCGAAGAGCGCGCTGTAGAACTTGAAAGCGGATTCACGGTCGGTGGTGAGGAGCTCGTTCCAAGTGAACTCGCCTTCTTTGCTGATGTCGTGGCCCTCCATCTTTTGACTGGGCGTGAACAGCGACAGGCTCGCGCCCTGCGGGTCGGCAATGACGCTGAAGCGGCCAACGGTTGGGACATCGGTTGGCGGCACATGTACCTTGCCGCCGAGCTGTTTCACTTTCGCAACCGAAGCTTCGACGTCGTCGACCTCGACGTGCGCCATCCAGTGCGGTGGCGTGCCCATTTTCTGTGCTTCCTCGGGCAAGGTCATGACCCCGCCGAGCGCACCCTGGCTGCCGATCCACATGGTGTAAGGCTTCCCCGGCGGCCCTCCGCTAAATGGCTCCGTTTTCCACCCCACGACCTCCGAATAAAAGGGGATAATAGCTTTCGGATCGGGCGACAAAAGCTCGTACCAAACGAATCGACCAGTGCTCATGGGAAAACCTCCTTTTTGCAACTCCGTTCGGGCGCAAGCGTAAAAACCGCGCCTAGCATGACCACGTTGCGCTGGTCCGGCAATGGGATCCGCTCGGCTCCTCCGCGACAAGCAGATG
>DASXTY010000870.1:0-4065 GCA_036505155.1 Polyangiaceae bacterium
TCCAAACCAGGTTATCCTCGAGCGCCAAATCGAACGCGGAGGTGCCCAGTCTGAAGTGGTTTACAATCGTGTGGTGAGCGAAGTAGACGGAGTAACCGGCGGCTGCGGCAAAGGCCACCGCAGTGGGCAGAGCGCGTCGCCAACGACGGGACACATGCTTGCGCGCCATCACCACCCAAGCTTCGGCTAGCTCGCGCAGGAAGCCCGGGATCTCCGCGCTCACCGACATCGAAGCGGCCAACAAGCGGCGAAGCCCGAGCACCACCGCTGCGGCAAGCGCCAGAAATACCAGTGGTCGGTCGGACCAAAATTGCCAATGAAACAGCATTGGCAACCCACCGGCGACGATGAGCGGACTCCAACGCCATGCTCCCGCCTTGAGTGACCGCGTCTTCTCGAATCCGCGCCACGCCAGCCACACGCCGGCAACCGCGCAAACGCCGACCCCTGCACCTATCATTTGCATCAATAGAACGTTTCGCGCGGCGCGGGGCAGTTGGTTCTGGGTCAAGTAAGCGCGCAAAGCGTCGAAGTGGAGCAGCGACCAAAGCCCTAGCGCCACCGACATCGCTTCCAGGAAAAACAAAACGAACGCCTGAACCAGGCCCGGGAACAGGGGCTCGACGCCCACCAACGCCATGGCGCCTGCACGAGCACGAGTCGCCTCCGGGCTCCCAGCTTGCCCGCTCCTCGGCAATCCGGCGTTCGGTTCCGAGCCAGCTTTTTGAGTGCCAGTGGAGGCCTCTGTGATCACCCCCAAATTCTCGGCGGAAGCCCCCAAATCCGGCTCGGAGGTCCAGGGCTGGGGGCCCGTCGATGGGCTGGACATGGCCGAGCCTTACCACGAAACTCGCGCGGGCCGTCCCAGGGTTTCCGCGCGCGCCGCAATCTGGAAAGGCGCCCTGAGAGCGCTGGACCTCGCGCGCCTCGCAAGGCATCCTCACCCGCTCGCCGATGCACACCGGCACGACCGACAACGCTCCGCCCAGCTTGGAAGCTCCGCCCGCCGATCGGCCTCCTGTAACGCCAAGGCGCCGTTGGTTCTTGAGCCGGGCGCTCCGCTGGTTTCTGGACACGGAAGCCATTATTGGCGCTCGTGCGGCGATCCCGATCCGATCTCCCGCAACGCTCGAGCTCCTGAGACGGGCGAGGCTCGACGCTGAGCTCGGCGAGCACCTCATGAACCGGGTCCATCCAGTGCAACACGGCACTCCAGAGGCGGTTGCCGCTGAGGTCTACTTGGAGGCCGGGTACTGGGCGCTGCTCGCGGCGAAACCGGAGCTCGGGAGGCCATCAGCCGAGGAGCTCTGGCGATCCGCGGAAATCCTGGGCGAGCTCGGCTATACCCAGGATGAGTTGAAGGCTATCGAGCGGCATTTCGTATCCCACCGCCCGTTCATCGATTTCGCCGATCTGACGCCGGAGGAGCGGCGAAACGCTATAACGACACTGAGTCAGTTTGCGCTGCGCGTAATCTCCGCGCACGATGCGCCGCGGTTATACCTTTCACACTTGCTGCTCAAGCGAGCCGCCAAGATCCTGGTGACCACGCTCCTGACGGTCGCACTGGTAGGGCTCGGCGTTGCGTCCTATCCTCAAAAACCGGATTTGGCGATGGGCAAGCCCTGGACCACGAGCTCGTCGTTGGCCGTCTGCCATCCGGAAGAGGAAGAGTGCGCCGGCGTACAGACCAAAATCCTGTTTCATACGGGAGAGGATAAAACTCCTTGGTTCCAATTTGACATGGGGTACCCAGTGCGGTTTTCCAGCATGACAATCCGCAACCGAACCGACTATGGGCAAGATCGCGCGCTGCCGCTGGCGGTGGAAGTCAGCAACGACGGAAATACCTATCAAGAGATAGTGCGTCGCACCGAGCGATTCCGCGTCTGGAAGCCGACTTTCCGCCCCCAAAACGCCCGTTACATACGGCTTCGCGTCCTGCGCAAGAGTTACTTGCACCTGGAAGAAGTTAAAGTCCACCCGTGACTCGACACCACAATGCGGCAAGTTGACCGCTTACCAGCTTTGCATAAGGGTTAAGGTCGATGGGCAGCGAGAACCCAAACCCGAGCCATCCGAGCCCCGCCAAGTTCGACCAATTCGCGGACCGCTACACCGCGTTGCACCAGCAGAGCATCGCCGCGAGCGGGGAGTCGACCGAGTATTTCGCCGAGTACAAGATCGGCTGCCTTGAGCGCTGGCTCGGCGCTGAGCTGGACCGCCCAATCCTGGACTACGGCTGTGGCATCGGCTCCCTGACCAAGCCGTTGTCGGAACGTTTTCGCTGCGTGCACGGCTATGATCCATCGAAATCGAGCCTGGAGCACGCGCGGCTGTCCGCCGCCCGGGCCAGCTTTTTCGACCATCCGTCTCTCTTACCTGACGACTACTACGGGGTAGTGGTCATGTCGGGTGTCTTGCATCACGTTCCCCTCGAGCAGCGACGCGATGTGCTGAAGCTTGTCATCTCCAAGCTTCGCCCCGGTGACGGCCGTCTGGTGGTCTTCGAGCACAATCCGCTCAATCCACTCACACGCCGCGCAGTGGCACAATGCCCCTTTGACGACGATGCGATTCTGCTCTGGCCGCGAGCAGCCACCAAGTTACTCACCGCCGCGGGTCTTCAGCGCGTCAGCCGGCGGTTCATCGTTTTTTTTCCACGTGCCCTCGCGATGTTGCGCCGCTTCGAGCCTCGGATGGTGGCGCTCCCGCTGGGCGCCCAGATGATGCTGGTGGGAACGCGGCCGGCGACTTCCTAACCCCCTGTTCAACGCGATCGCTGATCGGCGGGGGCGGAGCTCGGACCGGCTCCGGCTCCGTCAAAAAATTCACTTCTTTGGCCTCCACGTACAACGGCCGGCGCTTGACCTCCTCGTAGATACGCCCGATGTACTCGCCGAGTATTCCCATCATCAATAGCTGCACCGAGGTGGAAAACGCCACGAACACCATGATGGTCGTCCAGCCAGGGACCACACGATTCGTGAAGATTCTGTAGTAAACGGCCCAGGTTCCGGTGCCGAGCGCCAACACCCCCGCCAGCAAACCGAGCCAGGTGGCAATACGAAGTGGAAAAACCGAAAACGAAGTGATGCCATCCACCGCGAAACGCACCATCTTCCGCAGCGGGTATTTGGTCTCGCCTGCAAATCGAGCGTCGCGATCGTAATACACGCCGGCCTGGCGGAAACCCACCCAACTCACCATTGCGCGCACGAACCGGTGCTGCTCGCGCAACGCCCTGATCCCGAGCACCGCGGGCCGGGACATCAGTCGGAAATCGCCGGCGTCCACCGGAATGGACACGCCCCCCAACATGGCCCGAAATGCGCGATAGAAGAGCTTGGCGGTCGCGCGTTTGAACATGGTTTCTCCCTTCCTCTTCCTGCGCACTCCGTAAACCACATCCCAACCCTCGCGCCATTTTTCGACCATCTGCACCACGACCTCCGGTGGATCTTGGAGGTCCGCGTCCATCACCACCACGGCATCCCCTTCTGCGCGATCGAGCCCGGCCGTAATGGCCATCTGATGACCGAAATTGCGTGCAAAGGAAATTATCTTGAACTTGGGTTCGCTCCGGGCAAGCTCTTCGAGCAGCGCCAACGACCGATCCCTCGAGCCGTCATCGATGAAGATGACTTCCCAGGAGCGCCCCGGGGGCTGAGCCGGCGCAGCCTTCCCCGCAAGGCTGCTGTCAAAACCCGCCAGCATTGCCAGGAGCCGCCGGGCAAGCTCTGGGATGACCGCCTCTTCGTTGTAAATCGGAATCACGATGGAAAGGGTGGGGCGCGACATGGACCTTACTGATAGCGGATCACGAATCGGTAACAAGCGCCATGTTTCCGGCTGCTGGCCCTTCTCCAGCGCGCGCCGCCCTACGGAGCAACGACGAATCGAGCGGTGCCCAAAGCGCGCGTCGGATGTCGGCGCAGTCGACCGAGGGCTCCCGGCCAACCCTGGCGACTCTGGCACGCAACAAGCTGGTGGACAATAGCTCTATCAGCTGAAGCTGCTGGCTCGTCCCCCGGCTCTTATTCCGACCGGCGACCGAAGACCTCC
>DASXTY010000871.1:0-4490 GCA_036505155.1 Polyangiaceae bacterium
TCGGGGTACGGGGGCTCGCGCTCCATTCCGACGAACCCTTCGAAGCGACGTTTCGCGGACCGGTAATAGGCCATGTAATCGGCGACTCGGAGCGGCATCGGTTCGATGGGCTTGCTCCTGGGTACGATCCAGAAATATTCCGGCAGCGCCTTTTGAACGCGCTCGAGGCGGTCGGTGTAGACGCAGAGCTGTAAAACCGCCGCCCCTTTTGCTTCGCGCGCGAGCTTTGCGTCCGCTACCTCGTATTGGTAATCGCCGAATCGACTGACTCCGTCGGTCTTGAGCAAAAAGTCCGGCCGCCCCAGCCACGCGCCATCATAGAGAACACCTTGATAGATGAGCTCGGCGCCGGCTGCCATGGCCGCTTCGGTAGCCAGAGCCGCCTCGCGGCTCACCGAGTCCCCGCCGGGCTGCCGCGAGATGGTGACCACGGTTCGCCCGCTCGCTCGAAAATGCTCGAGCACCCGCGCTTCGTGCTCGAGTCCCCTCTTTTCGAGCATCTGTCGCTCGATCCGGTTTTCGCCCGGGCGCTCGAGTGTCCCGGAAAGCGCCGCAAGGTCGAGAACCGTGCGGTGGGCGCACTCGTGAAACGCGCTCAAGTCGGTCGCGGAAAGCACCAGCTGCGAGCCCGCGATCTGCATCACGTCCTTCGCTACAGGTCAGGATTCGGGCGGCTGCTCACTCCGCCGCCTCCGGTGAATGCTCGCGTAACCAGCTTCGGAGCGGCACATCGGCGTCGGTAGGAGAAAAATGGCCGTTGGCGTTCACGCCGTCGCCCAGAATCTGCCGGCGGATCGGGTCCAGCTCTGGGTAAAGATGCTGAACCGTCATGTCATCTTTGGTGCGAAGCCAACGATATCCGTATCCATAAAAGAGCATTTTGCGGGTGCTCGCGCCCCAATTGGGGCTCGCGCTGTGCCAGAGCCGGCGGTCGAAGATCACGGCGTCGCCGCGGTCGATTGAAACCGGCATCGCCGCCTCGGGATCGCTCACTCCGTCATCCGGGTACCTGATTTCATTCTGTAGGTGAGCACCCGGAATAATGTAGAGATTGCCGTTGCCGGGTGCGGGGTCGCCCTCCAGAGAATAGCCGACCTTAAGCGACAAGCGCGGCCGAGGGCTGCCCTCCATCTCTCGATTGACTCGACCGCTATCTTGATGAAAGCCCTTGCGCTCGGGCTTTTGGTCTTGGCTGACGCGCCGAGGAGGCGTGACCACGAAGTGCGCGTGGTAAAGATAAATGTTCCAGCCCAAGATTCCCCACACTTTCGGAAAGACTCGTGGGTTATCGATCAAATCGACGAACGCATCGTCTTCTGGGATGAAGTTCGGGAAGAAAAAATACTCGTGCGGATCGAACCCCTCCGCTAGCTTTTTCTCACGAATCCGGTCGACACAACGCGTGAGCATGTCGACTTGCTCTGAGCTCAGAGCCTGGTCCACCACCAAATACCCGTTGGTCTCGAAGTGGTGGCGTTCCTCAGTGGTTAGCCGGTTTTCCAGGCAGCTCGGGTCCAAAGACATGCTGGCTACCTTATCTCTACTACCTTCGCTCCTGACGCAACATGTTTGCTCAGTGCGTGCGGGGGGCGCGCCATCACCGGGGGAGCTCTGAGGGGTGGCGCGGGCTATGGCGGCACTGGCGGGCAACCCGCCTGGCGACAGTCGTAAAGCTCAATCAGCTGGGCCGACCACGGACAGTAATTGGTGCCGAAGCTAGCGCAATTGGCTTCGACGTAAGAGGGGGTACCGTCGCAGAGCTCTATGGTGACGTCGGCGAATTGGATACTGCTCGGGTCCAAATACCAGCTATAACCGCAGTTGTAATTTGCGGACGTGCACACGAGCTTGCCGTTCGGGATTTGCGCGGTTGAGCGACCTTGCCATAGATCGATCGCCTGCTGTATCCCGGTGAGATTTGTGATCAGGGCGTAGAACGTTTCGGTACCAACTCGAAACACCGCGTAAACTCCGCCGCTCGGCTCGACACCGCAGGGGAGTCCATTCCCAGCGCCTCCCGCGCCCGCCGCGCCCGCGTTGCCCGCGGCGCCGCCCATCGCGCCTCCAGCGCCCGCAGCCGCCCCGCCCGTGCCGCTCATGCCGCCAATCGCGGTCATGCCGCCCGTTGAAGGCACGCCGCCGGTTGCACCCTTTCCGCTCGTGCCGCCCATCGTCGACGCACCGCCCGATGTGCTCGCGCCCGCGGTGTTGCTCGCGCCACCGACTGCATTCCCGCCGCCGCCACCCGTGGCTGAACGAGCTCCAGAAGACGCGTCCAACGGCCCTGTCCCACCCATTCCACCGGTCACGGTGTGCGAGCTGCCACACGCCACCGCGATGGAGGCGAGCCCGCCCAGCAGAGCGCAATTCAAAAAATTACCAATGATTTCCATAACCTAGCATCCTGGGACATCGGTGGTCTGAATATCTTCAATATTAGTGTCCTCGAACGGGCCAATCCGTTTTGCGACGCTAACCCTCGTGCCCGCGCAGCCGCGTGATCGGCCTAACTGATCGCAATCGCGATCGATTGATGCCTCCAGTGACGACGGACCTGCCATTCACAATGCGATTGATCACCTTCACATCTTGCCCGATGTGATCGGCTAGGTCTTTCTGGCTCATCTCGAAATCTCGGCTCAGCCACCCTGAAGCCGCGACTCGTGTGTTGTTCCACTTGCGCTCTAGCGTTAGATTCGCCGTTGATGTCTGACGCCGGTTCGGAGCCGATGGCGCGCACAGCGTCGTTCGGGCACAGCTCGGGATCGGGATGGAAGGCCCCGATGCGCTCGCGGAGTTTCACCGCGTCGAGTTCGGTGCCTCGCTGGCCGAGGTGGTCGGCGAGCGTCGGTACGGTCTCAATGTGATCACCCACCCGGAAGCAAGCGGCGTCCTCGCGCCGCGCAGCGGAGACAAGTGGGGGCTTTCAAGAGAATGGCGACCTGGGCAGGAGCGGCTCGTCGGCAGTTCGGAGGAGCGGCTCGTCGAGCTGATCGTGGCCGCAGTGGGCGTGCCGGGCCTCCAGCCGCGCATCGAGAGGGTGAGCTCGTTCACCTTCGCCGCACAGATCGCCGATCGCTACCGCGAACGTTTCGGATTTCTCGTCGGAGATGCGGCGCACCGCATGACCCCGCGTGGTGGGACGGGCATGAACACCGCAATTCAGGACGCGTATGACCTCGGCTGGAAGCTGGCGTGGGTTCTGCGCGGCTGGGCGGAGCCGGAGTTGCTCGACTCCTACGAGGCGGAGCGGCGTCCGGTGGGGCTGCACAACGTTGCTCGGTCCGCCGAGCCCACAGGCGCGCGGCGCTCGGCGGACGAAGGATTGGCATGGGATCTAAATGGACGGCTCGCGCACCATTGGGTGCGCGGAGGGGATCAAACCGTCTCGACCATCGACCTCCTCGGCGAGGGAGTCACTCTACTCGCCGGCCCTGAGGAGCCACGTTGGCCGGAGGTTGTGAGCCCCCTTGGGATCCGCGCGCCGATTGCCACTCACGTTCTCGATGAGGCCACCGCGCGCAGTCTCGACATTGCACCCGGCGGAGCAGTCCTTTTGCGTCCCGATGGCAAGCAGCTCTTCAGCTGGCCCGAGGTTAGCTCACCTCTTTTCGGTGGCCCATTGCCCGGCAACCTTTGTTGGGATAGTCCCACCCCTCGGCGATGATCAGGAGGTCGTCGCGGCCCGGCCCGTGGTACACTTGGTTGGCTTGAACTCAGGATCTTACGCAAAGAAAGTGAGAGGTAGACTTAAATGCACGGTTACTTTCGCTTGACGGCGCCGGCTTTGGTTGCATCGCTCGCGTGGGCATGCGCTACGCAGGAAGATGTCACCGCGCTCTCCAGCGACAACGGACAAGGCGGCACCCCGTCATCGGCGGGAAGCACCGGTAGCGGCGGCACGACCCCGAGCAACACCGGTGGCTCCGGCGGGACCAGCGGATCGGCCAACGGTGGATCCGTGGCAAAGGGTGGAACCGGCGGGTCGTTGGGGTCCGGCGGGAGCACGGCAAAAGGGGGTTCCAGCGGCTCGGTTGGGTCTGGCGGCAGCACGGGAAAGGGCGGGTCCGCCGGCTCAGGCGGGAGCACGGGCGGAGCGGTGGGATCGGGAGGAGCCGGTACCGGCGGATCCAGCGGCGCTTGCGACCCTTCGCCCGGCAACAACCCCAACTGCCCGCCGACGGCGCCGGCAACCGGGGATAATTGTTTCAACGGGACTTTGGACGGTGTGACGTGCAGCTACACGAACTGCTCGGTCACAAGTTGCCTTTGCTCCGGGAACGGCACCCATACGTCTTGGGGGTGCATGTGATTTATTGCTGAGCGATCTCATCCAGCGCGTCGAAGTGCGGGGCGCGGGTCGGGTCGAGCGAGCGTCCTCGGTGCGGTGTTGCCGGATCTGCCAGCGATGTTCCTATACCTTTATTACCGAGGAATTTGCGGGCCATATCGACGAGGTGGGAACCAGCAGCTTTTGATTGTACCCGCGC
>DASXTY010000872.1:0-4992 GCA_036505155.1 Polyangiaceae bacterium
GGAGCGAGCTCGTGGTGGGACCCGTGCGTATCGGGCGCGGGTGTCTGGTCGGAATGCATTCCGTCGTTGGTTACGACGCAGTGATGGAAGACGGGGCGAGGCTCGAGGACTTATCGCTCTTACCATCCCGCGCTCGCATCCCGAAGGGCGAAACCTGGTCAGGCTCACCCGCCTGCCGTGCCAAGGACCCCAAAGCTTCGCCAGCGCCGCCACCGGCGACGAGTCCGCTTCGTCGGGTGCTCACCGCTGCCTTGTATGCCGTGCTGATTTGCCTGTTTCCGCTGGTGCTCGCGATTCCCATCGTCCCCGGCGTGGCTCTTTTGACCATCTTGGATCCTCTGGAGCACCCGCTCTGGTACTTGCTGGCTGCTCCATTGGTCGGAGCGGTGTTCGTGGTGCTGCTCATGACCGAAGTCGTGCTGCTCAAATGGCTGCTCGTCGGAAGAATTGCAGCGGGAACCCACCCGGTCCACGGCGGGTTCTACCTGCGACTTTGGGTCGTCGACCAGCTCCTCCAAGCGAGCCTCGACTACGCCGGGCAGCTGCACGCAACCCTGTATCTGGCTCCGTGGTACCGGGCTTTGGGGGCAAAGCTCGGCAAGTTCGTGGAGCTTTCGACGGCCAGCACAATCGCTCCTGACCTCATTTCCATCGGCCCGGAGAGCACCATCGCAGACGAAGCTTCGCTCGGCGAGGCTCGCGTGGAGCGGGGCTGGATCACGCTGGAGCCGACGCGCGTCGGGCGGCGAGCTTTCGTCGGCAATAGCGGCGTGCTTCCCGCTGGGACGACCCTCGGTGACGAGTCTTTGGTGGGCGTTTTGTCCATTGCTCCGGAGCCGAACCGAGCAGCGCAAGAAGGAGCTACCTGGCTTGGGTCGCCCCCGATCCAGCTCCCGCGCCGTGAACCCAGCGCCGCCTTTCCGGTTGAAAGAACATTTTGCCCCTCCCGCAAGCTTCGCTTGGCGCGCGGCACCTTCGAGCTGCTCCGGGTGACGCTTCCGCCGGCCGCCTTCATTCTGGTCACCGCGGGAGTAATCACCGCGGTGTTGAGGTTGGCGACGACGCTAGGCCTGGGCGTTGCGTTGCTGCTCGCGCCGATGCTGTATGCGTTCGCCTGCGCCGCAGTGCTGCTCGGGGTAGCGGCGGCAAAGTGGGTGATCATGGGGCGCTACCGTCCCTTTGCGCGGCCCTTGTGGAGCCCGTTCATTTGGCGTTTGGAGCTGGTGAACGCGCTCTACGAGTTCTTGGCGACGCCGCTCGCGCTCGAGCCGTTACAGGGCACCCCATTCTTGTCCTGGTATCTGCGGCTCTTGGGTTCGAGAATCGGCCGGCGCGCTTACCTCCACACCACCGGATTCTTGGAATGGGATCTGGTGGAAATCGGCGACCGAGTCGCGCTCAACGAAGATTGTGTCATGCAGACCCATCTGTTCGAAGATCGGGTCCTGAAAGCCTCCTGGCTCCGCGTCGGTGACGATTGCGTCGTCGGAACGGCTTCGGTTGTCCTGTACGATTCTCAAATGGAACCAGGCGCGCAGCTCGACGCGCTTTCTCTCCTCATGAAGGGAGAAACGCTTCCCGCGGGCACCGCATGGGTGGGCAGTCCGGCTCGCTCCGCCGTCCCCGTGCCGCCCGCCGTACCCGAGCATCACGCCGCCGTACCCGAGCATCACGTCACGCCCGCGCGTCATGTCGCGCCCGCACGTCATGAGGAGCAATCTACCCATGATTCCGTCGCTTGAAGTCGACGTCACTTGGACGCGGTCTGAGATCTTCGCGCGGGATCCTGACGCCGCCTGCGCGCGGGAGCTGCTCTCTCCGCTGGAACGCGAAGCTCTCGACCGTCTTCGTCCAGCGTCCGCGCGCACTGACTATCTGGCGGCGCACGCGCTGACACGGGTATTGCTCGCGGAGCGGATGGAGTTACACCCGGTCGAGGTTCCGATCCGGGCTTCGCCGGGGCAGAAGCCGGAGCTCGCTCCGCTGCAGAGCGTTTCACCGCAGAGCGCTCCCCGGTTGCGCTTCAGCCTCTCGCACGCCGACGGGATTGCGCTTTGCGCCTTGGTTCCGGTCCAAGCCATCGGTGCCGATGTGGAAAGCCTGCGTAACCTCGACGATGATGTTCCCGGTATTGCAAGCGTTTTCTGTTCCGAGCGGGAACAGCGGGCTCTGGCCAAGGAGCGCGCCGACCAGCGCGCCTCGCGCCTCCTTGGCATCTGGACGCTCAAAGAAGCCATGGCAAAAGCGTGCGGCCTGGGTTTCCGACTCGATTTCCGTCGGATAACCCTCCGCCCAACTCCGTATTGGGAGCTATTGTCACTCCGCCTCACACCGTTTCACACGGCTGCCGTCGCCGTGCGTCGCACACCTGGAACTCCGGTGGCATTCAGCGTTGTCGAGCTCGCAAGCGGATTGGGCGGGAGATGGATTCGGCCCTCCTCCTAACAGCACGAATCGTGCCAAAAACCGTGCGGGACCGTGCGGGACACAAACCACGCCGTGCGGGACACGAAGTAGGCCGTGCGGGACACGAAGTAGGCCGTGCGGGACACAAACCAAGCCGTGCGAGACACGAATCAGGCCGTGGGAGACATTCCCCCGCCTGGGATCACCAGAAGTGCCCGCGCCCGAGGAGATGACGGCGTCGACGCGCCAGGCGGCGCGCAAACCAAAGGGCGGCTACCGGCAGTAACGCCGCCGTTGGGTGTGCCCGCCGCAAGCCAGGTCTTCCCAGCCAAAGTAGAACGCTTTCGAGTAAGCGACGCTCTGCCAGCTGAGCACGTGAATGCGGCCGGGGCAGCTTCCCGAATCGGTGTTCCATTGTGGCTCTGTGTAGAACTTGTCGGCCCTACTGGTACCGACGTAAAAGCCAACCTCGCCGCCCAGGTAAGCGGGGACCGTCCGAATCTCGAATGTACCCGAAGCGCCCACGCCGGCTATCAGGCACTGGACACGCCGCACTCCTGGAACGGGAGAAACGTCGCCAGGTACAGGATCATCAGGAGACTGAAGATCGAAACAGACATCGTGGCGGATATCGCCAGATGAAACAGCGCGCCGGCGCCGAGAGCCCAAAATCGCGTGCGGCGCCAAGCGAGCAGTGGACCGAGCGCGCACTCCGCCACGGCAATACCCGTCCCGGCGCCGGAGTAGCCGATGAGCGATATGCCCCTGTGCCAGAGCGCACCGCGCACCAGGCCGAGTCCCTCGAGTGCGCTCAGCGTGCGACCGGATAACCAGTCGGAGTTCAGCTTGGCGACGCCGGAAGCCAAATACACGATGATGCACTGCTGGCGCAAAATCTGAAGCGGCCAGCGGGGAGCGCTGACGGCCCGGGGCCATCGCCCGACCCAACGCTCGAGCGACAGGCGCTCTGAGCTGGGTGTGATCGCGAGCCAGGCACAGCTCAACCACAGTAGGTACAGGTGATGAAAATAGCGGTAGCGATCCGCGGCCACCAGAGCCGCGCCGATCAAAGCCAATATCGAAGCGGTCAGACGAGGCTTGATTCCGAGCAGCAACACCACCGCCAGGCTGGTTCGCGCTCGAACCAGAAACGCCGCTAGAGCGGGGCCAATCGAGAGACCCGGAATCAGCGGCGACTGCAGCGCCGGGGAAACTACCTGCTCAATCTGGGGATCGTATTCGAGGCCCCGCACCCAGGCGTAGTGATCCAGCGTGAAGATGGGGCGGAGCCAGTCGTTGGTGCGCACCAGGATCGAGACCGCAATCCCGATCCGAAAAAGCGCGTACGGCCAGGGCGAGACCACACCGGCGAAGCGATCGCGGTACCATACCTCCAGCGCGCCGGCGGCGCGCCACGCGGCGCTCCTCATTCGAGCCGGTTACACAAGTGCACCTGGTGCACCTCTGGAAGGGCCGCACCGGTGAGCTGAGCGCGCGCCAGGCGCAGCTCGACCGACTTTGCGCGCGGGTCGAGCTGGCACACGAGTCGCCCCAGGTGGCCGAGCCCGCCGACGAGGAGCTCGACGTTGGTTTCACCGATGAAACCAGCTTCCGCCGGAGCGAGGACGCGCCGGGCGTCGCGGCTCATGTACGGCACCAGCTCCCGGAGAGCGAAGCGTTGTCGCGTGCCGTCGCGCGAGTTTGTGTAAAGCGTGAGCCGGCATCGGCGTAGCTCCGTAAACATACTGAAGGATGCAACGCTGCTGCCTGACACCAGGGCGCACAGGACCGGAACCACACAGAGCGCTGTGAGGAGTAGCAACCATGCCAACCGCGGCGCCGCGGATCCGTCGGAGGCAGAACTCGAAGGCCTCATATCGGGATCGGCGGAGGGAACACTGCGACTTCGCTGACCCAAGCGCCCGCGCAGCAGGCCGAGAGGGAGAAGCTCACTACATACGGGTCGGCGCCTGCGATGGTGTAATCGCACAAAAGGCCGGATGTGTCGCAGTCGGTTCCGGAAAGCGGCTGTACACCGGGGCAGCCCGACGCCAGCTCGACCAGCGCCAGACAATTCCAATAGAGCGAGCCGCACCGGCAGATGGTGCCGGGGTACTGGCAAACGGCGTAGGCTGCACATTGACCGCCATTGGTAGGCGGCTCGGCAGGACAGTTACTACCCGGGCACCAACCGTACGATCGGTCCGTCCATTTCCCGCTGAGACACTGCCAACCACGACGACAGACGCGGTCTTTCGTATCGCCGTACTCGCAAAGCAAACCGTTCAGCGCCGGGGAGCAGTCGCCGCTCGGTTCCTCACGCGGACAGCCACTGCGGTAAGTTGGCACCCCGCCTGCTCCCGCGGTGCCGGCCGCGCCCGCCGCCCCGCCCCCAGCAGCACCCGCCGCGCTCGAGCTCACACCGGCACCCCCGGCCGCCCCCGCCGCGTTCGGCGCCGGGAAGCCGCACAGTTCCTGGTACGACTTGGGAACTTGCGGGGAAATCATGAACGAGACGCCCCCGGTACCACCGGTCGAGATGCGGGATCCGCCTGCGCCACCGAAGCCACCTGAGCTCGGAGCGGC
>DASXTY010000873.1:0-1512 GCA_036505155.1 Polyangiaceae bacterium
CCTGCGCATGCTTCCGGATGGTGGAGACCACCTTGCTGCGGTTCTCGTCGGTAACGCCCTCCTTCACGAGGGCCGCGACGTTGTCGTGGTAGCGTTCCCAGGCGCGCTCGAGGGCCTCGATCGGATCGCTCGGGCGACGCGGCGGCTTGCTGAGGCCCAGAACGTGAACCCGTTCTGTTATGGGAGCTCTCCATAACAGAACTCATGGTGCGACCCGTCTTATGTGGCGCGGAAGGCCTAGGTACGGAAACTGGTTCGTGAGCTCGCGGGCCTCCTTCTGGTTTGCTGGAACGACCCCTGGCCTCCCACGCTTGAAACTCACGGTCGTAATGCGAGAGACCGTCACGCGACTGCTCACCCAACGTCGGACTACTCCGTAACCAGCGCGGTCGCTCCGAATGCAGCGGCGCCTTCCGAAGATCCACTGAAGATCGCAGCGTGACGTCCCGTTTGCTCCGCGTATTGCTCGGCAATGCGCGCCACGGCGCCGCCCGCGCCCGCCGCGCCCAGCACCGCCACTGTGCCTCCGCTCCCACCGCCGGTGATTTTGGCCCCATAGAGCCCCGCGCGCGGCCCGGCTCGACGCACCAGCTCCACCAGAAGATCGGTGCCATCCGAGCCGAGCCCGCAGGCGGAATAACTCGCGTGCGATTGGTACATGAGCTCGCCCAAAAGCTCGCGCGCTCGCTCGGAGCCGGCGTGCGGCAAAAGCTCGGCAAAGACGCGAACACGGAAATGCTCGCCGATGGGATGCTGCGTCGGTTCGAGCACGGCGTAGGTCCGATCCGGCTCTACCTTGGTCACCGAATCGGTGGTGCCGGAGTATGCAGTTAGAAAATCTTTGCCCAAGATCTGCCGCGGCAGGTGCGTCGCGTAGTGCTGGGCAAACTCAGAAGGGCTCAAATTGGCCAAGTATCCCCCGTATCGTGGATCGTCCACCTGGACCACGCCTCTACCGTCATCGAATCGCACGCGGAACCCCGCGAGCTCGGCCACGATGCGGTAACCCATGAATGCCCCAACCCTCACCGACGTGTAATCCGAGCCGGACACCGCGTGACGCAATCCCGAATCGATTCCCCAGAACGCTATTTCGGGCGGCACCACAGCCGGTTTTAAGACCGTCGCCGGCTGACATAATAGCTGCAATAACTGACCGCTTCGCCCCAGGGCCGATGTCATCTGGTCCATGATTCCGCACGGAGCACCCACCACCAGGTTTTCCACTCTCTGGCACCAGGTGGCGATGGCCGCTGGATCGATGTTCAGATCGAAGGCGCGCACCAGCGCTTGCATACTGGCCACTTCGAGGGCGGCAGACGAGCTTACGCCTTTACCCTCTGGCACCCGCGACGAAACAACCATGGTGAGACCGCGCGTTACGGACAAGTTCGCTTCGATGATCAGCGCGAGCAGGGTACCCATGACGTAGCCAGCCCAGGACCGATCGGGATCGGTTCCGAGCAAAGCATGCAGCACGGCGTAATTCGAGGCCGCGGCCACTTGCTCGAG
>DASXTY010000874.1:0-7411 GCA_036505155.1 Polyangiaceae bacterium
GTCCCAGACCAGGGTCGGCTTGGCTGCAAAAGCCGCCGGTCGTGGGGCCGGCTTCGCCGACGCGGACCCTTGAGCCGACTGCGGAGCGATGCAGTTGCACTGACAGGGGCGCGCGGCGCAATGAGTAGCGCCGAGCGGCAGCAACATGGCCAGGAGCGAGCGGAGCGAGCCCGCGCCGAGCGAAGCAAGGCGGCGCCGGGGGTCCGGGGGTTTACCCCCGGGGAGGATTACGGCGGGGGTGGGCGCGCGGGACTGTGATGTCATGGGGATCTCCTTCAGGAGAATAAGCCTGGAAGCGGGTTAGCAAACAGGGAAGCATCGTAATCAATGGCGTGCTCGCTCCAATTCTTGCCCGCCGTTGTATAGGACCCGTAACCGCGTTGACCAGAACGCTCGTAGTCTTCGGGGCGGAGTCCGAAGGCCTGAAGCAGGGAGACCAGCAGGCGATTGTGCGGCACTCCTTCGATGACGGGAGCGTTCTCCTGGGTGAACTTCGCGGGCTGGTTCCAGTCGATGTAGTCGATGTAGCGGCCGGTCTTGAGCTTTCCGCCGCCGCGTCCAGCCAGCAGCGCCGGGACGCTGTAATTCATGTGATTCATTCCGAGCTCGTTCCCCCAATAAACCACGGAGCGATCCAGGTACGTTTCGCCGTCCGACTCCTTCTGATCCAGTCCCCGGAGCAAGCGGGCGAAGACATCACTCGCAATCCATTGATTGATGGCACGCACCTGCGTATCCGCTTCTTTTCTGCCGAATTCGTGCGCGCGTTCGTGCCAGTCCCGAGCATCTTTGGCGCCGCTGTGTGAATAGCCGAGGTCCGAGCCGTCGGGGCCCATCTTCCGGCCGATGGCCTTCCAAACGTCGAAAGTGACGATCCGCGTGATATCGCAACGAACGGCGGCGATGGCGATATCGAGCAGGCTCTCGGTTGCGTGCGTAATGGCCTCGACATTCACCCCTTCGAGGTCGCCGCCGCCCGGCTCGGCCGGCGCTTTGCAAGTCGGGGGCTCGGCCTCCAGTCGACTTTCGAGCTGGGAAAGGAGGGCCACGTGTTGTTCCAGGGTGTGCAAATCGGCTGCGCTTAGCCCGGGATTTTGCCGCGCTCTCCGGTAGTCCTCGATCACGCGATCCACGAGCTTCCGCCGGTCGCTCCGCTCCTCGGGTGAGAGCGAACCGAAGACCTCGCGAAATGCGGTGCGGGGATCGGTGTGCGCTTGCACTTGGGTTACCGGACCGTTGGGGACGCCGTTGTTGGTGAAAGAGCAGGTGTTTCGGTGAGAGAGCGACAGGTGCAAGGTTCGCGGCCCGAAAGGCGTCCGTGGGTAGAAACGGGGCGAAAAAGCCAGTGTCTGATCGATGGTGGGCCAGGGTTCGACATTGCTGTGCTTCACATCAGCGCCCGCGTAGTTGCCCAGCATGCCGCCATCGTTGTGGTTCGTGTCCGGCATGAAATCCAGACCGCGGAGCAAAAGCAAACGGTCGAGATAGGGCTGAAGTGCGGGTCCCAAGATGGTGGAGATGCTGCCGCCGGCCGCCAATGCCTTTAATGGAGCATACCGGGCGTGATACGGGCGCCCATCGCGGTGCCGGCCGCTCGGCTCGCTGAGCTCGAGGTTCAATATGGTGGTGCCATCCACCTTTCCGTCGTTGGGATTGAAGGCGCGCGTCTTGAATCCGTTTCCGGAAAAACGCGGATACCAGTCCACTAGGTGCTGCGTGCTGTACGACTTGATGGCGAAAAACCGGAGCGGGCGCGCGGCGTCTTTGGCCGGCGCGGGCTTCGCCTGGGCCGAGCTTGCGAACAGAGAAGGCAAAATGGGCAAAGCCAGCACGGCGCCGCCGGTGCCGAGCAGAAAACTGCGTCGCCCGATGCGATCGATCTTCATGGAGTAGCTCCTGGTTTCGAGGTTGGCGTGAGCGCAACGGTGGACGCTTCTGGTGCCAACGCGCGGTGGCGGAAAGCGGGCGTGAACGCCACGTTGCGGTACAAGCCGAAAAGACCGCCAGACGATAACGAACGCGAGAGCTCATCCAGCGTACACTGGTCGGCGGGGGTTTCCATCCGGCGAAAAGTGAAACGGAAATATTGCTGCGCAAAGCAGGACATCGCGGTGGGGGAGCTGGCAATGGCTCGGCTGAGCTCCACCGGACCGTCCACCGTTACTCCTTCTCCCGGATCGATGTGCACCCGCGCTTTGGCGTCGATGCGCTTTTTGCCCTGATATTCGCCAGCCTCATCCAGTATCCGTTCGATCTGGCGATACCGACCGAGCGCGTCGAATGCTTCTAGCGCGTAGCCGTAAGGGCTAAATTTGTCGTGGCAGCCCCTGCAACTCGCTGAGTCGACTTTCTTTTTGTAGCGCTCGCGCGTGGTCGCGTTCTTTTCGAAGACGGGTAGGCTTAGGGCTCCCGGTGGGAGCTGCGCCGGCGGCTTGATGGGATCGCACAAGAGGCGACGCTTGAGGAAGGCGCCACGCCGGAAGGGATTGGTGGCGTGATTCGCGGAAATGAGCAACGCCGCGCGGGTGAGGAGCCCGCTTCTTTCCTTCGAAGGGAAGTGCTCGGGAACGGAACGGCCGTCCCAGGGCTCCACTTGGTACAGCTTAGCCAGGCGAGGCGAGCGCGTCACGATGAGGTCGCTCAGCACCAGGTCCCGGAAGGACCCCGGGGTGTCGAAAGTGTAATACCCCACTAGCTGCTCGACCTCCCACACCGCATCCCGATAGAGCTCGGGAGTCGCCTCGATGCTTCCTACGAAATTATTGAATGCGCGATCCAGCGCAAAGCCGCCGAAGTCCTCGAGCTGAAGCCATTCGCGGAAAAATCGAAACCAGGTCGAGCGGGCGCGGTGATGATTCGACAATCGCTCCACCTGCTTCCGGTATCCCGCCTCGGTAGCGAGCTCTCCGGTCGCCGCGGCTCGAAGCAGCTCCGCGTCCGGCATGCTTTGCCAGAAATGATACGAGAGCCGGGAGGCGAGCTCGAAAGGAGTGAGCTCGTACCAGCCGTGGTGCCCTTGCCACTCGGTTCTACCCCGCTCGATGTGAAACAGAAAATCGGGGGATGCCAGAAGCTCCGTGATCGCTCTTTGATATACGGTGCGGGCGGGATCTTTTGCCGAGGCAAGCTGCATGAAAGGCGCTTGCTCTGATTCCCCGAGCGGACGGCGTTTCACTCGGAGACCGAAGTCACTCACGAACCGGGTAAAGCAAGCTCGGTCGAGCTCCTTTTCGACGGCACAGTTTCCTGCCAGCGCAGTCAGTCGCTCGTCGCTTCCCACGATGGCCCGAGCGATTCCATCAGCGACTTTGAGATACGTATCAACGTGTCTCTGGCTGGTGCGCTGATCCATGTTGGAAAAGCGCGCCTCCGCATCACCGTCGCGCGGTAGCTCATCCAGATCCATCGACACCGGCTCGAGCACCGAATGCAGCGCGGATTTTTCGAACAAATCGGCGAGCGTGTTCTTGTATTCGCGAACGCTCAATCGCTGCAGGGGACCGTCCGGGGGGAGCGCCGAGCTCTGGCACTGACTTATCGGCTGGGTCGGCTGGTTCCTAGATGCGGACACCACGGTCTTTGCCGGCTGAGCCGGAGCCCGATTACAACCAAAGCACACCGCGAGCAGGCACAAGTCCGCCAGCGCGGCGACCTTGCGGAGGAAGCGGGGCGCGCCATTACGCAGTTCCGGTGGCTTGAGATCCTGCGCCAAGAAACCAGCGGAGTTTACCAGAATTGAAACCCCGCCGCCCACGATGGCGCACATTGCCTACGTTTCCCCACCTCCGGCTCTTTGGGGCCTCACTTCATTGTCACTAATACCGCGGAAAAAGCGGGGACGGTGAGCTTTACCGCCGTGCCACCGCCCACGCGCTTGCTTCCATAGACGCGCTTGCCCAGCGAATCGGTGAGTTGATAGGTGAACACTTCTCTTACTGCGGAGGGAACCTTCAGCGTGGTCGGGAACCCCTGTTTCTGATTCTTGTTCACGATGATGACGTAATAGGCATTCCCGTCTTGCGCGGCATAGCTCATAAGGTCCGGGTTCGAGCTCGTGGTTTTCACAAAGCGCCCCTTTACCCGGGAGCCCTTCCCGTCGAAGTTTCCGTACAGCCTCTGCGCGTAATACGTGTACCCCTTCACATCCGACTGGCCCCAGATCTCGGCCATGTACAGGTCCTCTTGCATGAAAATGCCGAGCACCGCCGTGCGCAGAAGAGCCCCCACGAAGTGATCGCCGCTACCCGTCGAATACTCGTTGATGGCGAGCTTCGTCCCCGGGTAGGTCTGCTCCAGGATCTTTTTCAGTCCCGCGATCACAGGGTGATACGGATCCCAAAAGTTGGGCGCATTGCCCTGATCGATGGTCCAACTGTGGAGGTCGCCGGTGGGCTTGAAGCTCGGATCCCACCACTCGCGCGTGGCCTCGAATTGCTTTGCCGCAAGTGCGGGTTCGAAAGCGATCGAGTCGCTCAGCCGCTGGTCGTGGGCCTTGCTGTCCTTGGCGTAGAGCTCCGGATACCAGTGGATGTCGATGACATCGACCAGCCGCTTGCCTTTGGCTTTTTCCGCGTCACGGAAGCGCTCCAGCAGGTACACGAGCTGGGTCTTGTCTCCGCGCTTCTTGCGATCGGTCCACTTATCCGCATCTTTCATGTTCTCCTTGTGCTTGTAGCCGTCGGGCCCGGGCGGCTGGTAGTCCGCGTTCGAGCCGGCGAGCTCCATTGGACCCCATGAGGCGAAGCCGATGACCTTGGCATCCGGGTCGACCGATTTGATCACGTTTGCGTAGCTTTCGCTCAGCGTGGCGAGCTCCTCGGCGCTGAGGCCCTTGGGCGCAACGTCTCGATGCGTGCTGTTCCAAAGGCCGGGCTCGTTGTCGAGAGTGTAGAAGCGAACGCCGCCCTTGGTTGCGCCGCCGAAGTTCTTTTTGATGGCCTCGACGAATCCCTTCTGAAACTCGGGACTGTTCGGAATCATGGCGAGCTTCGGGTCGTTATCCCAGATGGGCTCCTTCCCGCCGGGTTTCATTCCGTTCCCGCATCCCTCACTACCGCTCTTGTCTTGCTCTTTGTATACGGTGAGCGGGTAGCTGCAATACCGGCCGCCCTGGTCCGGATGCGGTTTCGCGATCCAGGGAAGCATGGGAATGCTGAAGTTCACCTGGGCTCCCGCGCCGAGCGTGCTCTTTATGAACTTGTAGTAGTCCTTTTCTTGCTCCGGGGTGCCGTCGGGCTTGCTCTGGGTGTTCAAGAAGAACCAGTCATTGCCCGCGCTCGAAAGGTCATTTTTATAGTTGTATTTGCTGGTGCCGTTGCCGCCCCAACGGTTTATGGTGATGCCCAGATCTTTGATTACTTCCGGCGACGCGTAGTTCGAGCCGAAGACGTAGGGTGAGATTTCATGCCCCGGCTTCGCGTCCAAGGTTATGGTGGCGGCCTCGCCCAGCGAACGATAGAGGTTCAAGTTCACCTGAATCGGCGAGCTGTTCTCCGACTCTCCCACCACCGTCACTTCTGCAGCCACCTGCTTGGCTTGACCGAACGCGCTGAGGGGCACCTTTGCCTCTCGCGCATTGGCGGGCGCGCTCGCGAGCTCCTTCCCACCGGCCTTGATGGAGAAAGACTTCACCTTTTCTCCGGGACGTTTGTCCCAGATGAAGATCACGCCGTCGTCCTGAACCAGGTACCCCGCGTTTTCCACCGGGGTCACCATGTCCTTATCGGTGGCGAAGATATTGTCGAACAGCACTTGGACCCGCTCGTTTTCCGGGTACTTGCCGCCTAGGTCCAAGATCACGGTTTGCGTGCGCGTTAAGTCGACCTTGTCAACGTCCGGAAAAGCCGCAATCGGGATCACCGCGCGCGCCCAGTTGCGGGTCAGCGCCTTCCCTTCGATGTACTCCCTCAGGCTTACGAAACCAGTTTTGTCGGCGCCTTTGGCTTTGGAGGTCGAATTCAGACCGATTTTGACGTCGATTTCTCCCGTCGGATGGCTGGTCTTGGCGTACAGCACCAGGTACTTCGCTTGCGACAAATCCACTGTCCCCCACGAGTTATTGAACGCGACGCCAGCCCCTGCCCAGCTCAGCCCGTAAAACTTTTCCTCGGGCTTGGTCACCCACTCCCACTCGAAGGCCAGGCTTTGATCGCCGCTCCCGTAGAAGAGCAACCAATCGCCGCGCTTCTTGGTTGACTTATCGCCTTTCTTTTTTCGATCGAAGTTCCCCGCGCGAAGCGGCAACGTTCTGCGGCTCCCCGGGCTGAACACCAGCCGGACGCCACCCTTGCCGTCCTTGCCCGACGAATCGGCCCACGAAGCATCATAGAAGGCGTTGGGCTCGCCGGTGACTTTCACCGTCTGTTTGGCTTCCGCAGCGGTCAGCGGTGCGACGGGGCCGCTACCGCCGGGGGGCTGAAGGCAGCTCGTCAACGCGAGCGCGGCAAGTAATGCCGTGCGAACCGAAAAAACCAAGAATCTTTTCATGATGCCCTCACCTTTCGCATTTGGGAAAACCGTCGATGGCTAGGGCTCGGCGGCGATCTCGTCGATATAGAAATTCGCCGTCCTGGTATCGGCGCTATAATAGCCGAGGTCGAGCTCCCACGCCGTGTGCGGGTCGAACGCAGCGCCTTTGCCTTTGGTGAGGTCCGCGATCGGGATCACGATCTTGTGCCATTTGCCGTCGTTAAACCCCTTTTCGTAGTCCCCAATGGCTATTTCCGCGCTTTTCGGCTTGTCTTTTTCGGGGCCTTTGCTGCAAGTCAGTGTAAATTTAATCCCGCTTGGATCGGGCGCGACGTCGGCGGACTTGGCTTCGACTTTGAGCTGAAACGTGAAGCTTTTGTATTGCGTCAGGTCCGTTCCCGAGTCTGGCGGATACCATCCGTACCAATTCCAGCCAAAACCTTTCCAATCTTCGCCGTCGCTCGTGAACTTGATCCCCATGGTCCCGTTTACGCCTGCTCCCGGTGTGGCCGCCACCGTTGATACGCATTTCGGGGTCTTGGTGCAGCTAGCCCAACTACCCGGCTTGGGGCTCGCGTTGTTCGCGTCGCCGTCCCAGATCACGAGCCGGGCAGTCGCCTTGCCGCCGCTAGGTGCCGCCCCGCCCGGTGCCGCAGCCGGAGCGCCCGGCGCCGCTTGCCCTCCCGCCGCGGGCGCCCCTCCCGCTGCGCAAGGAGGGCAGACACAAGCGGCTTGGCCCAAACAGGTGAGCGCCGCCAACGAAAACATGACCATCCGGGGCTTTGGAACAGGAATCATAAGGCGTCTCCGTTCACTTGGTTGAAAAGCGTACTTTTGGGATGCGGAGTTGTCCATAGTGGATATGGGCGATGCATCTCGGCCCTCGGCCGCTGCCAAGGGACTCTGGTCAGCCTTGGTGGATAATCCACGATTCGGGCTTCGA
>DASXTY010000875.1:0-1936 GCA_036505155.1 Polyangiaceae bacterium
GTAGCGAGGGTTCGAATCCCTCCCTCTCCGCTGATTATCTCGCGACGGTTCTCGCTACTTCAAACAGCAGCGCTCTCGTCACTGCCCACCGGCTGCCCAAAGTTGAGCAGAGCGATCGCTTCCGTGAGCGCGCTCGGCGCCAGTTGCATGTACCGAAGGGTCATGCTGAGCGTCGAGTGGCCGGCGAGCTCCTGAATCGCCTTCGGCGCCGCACCCCTCATGGCGAGGTGGGAACAAAAAGTGTGCCGCAGCACGTGCGAGCCGATGCTCCGAAGCCCTACCCGCTTGCAGCCGAAGCGGAGCGCCGCTTCGGGATGACGCGTGAAGCAAATCGCGGAGCAGCTGCGCGCGCGGCACATGCCTCGCGTCGCCGCTCAGCTCAGGCGGTTCGAGCGGCAGCGGGGGCGGGGCTGATCAATCCGCGCGCAGTGCCACACCGAGGGCGCAAGCACGCCAGCGCTGATCCTTACTACAACGCGAACCGCTCCGCGCTCAACCCGCCACAGTTGGACCTCGGGTAAGTGAGCTAGGTCGGCGCGGTGGCGCTGCGCTGAGCTGGGAAGCAAGCGGATGCCCACCACTTTCACATAGGGGGCTTCCATACCGTGTCGCCGCTGGAAAGGTCGAGCCACTCATTCGGCTGAACCACCAAGTTCACTTCAGCGCCACCTGCTAAAGGCATTCCAGTTACGGATTCGAGGCCGGGCTGAATGTGGATTTGCATCGACTTGTTTAGATCAAACGACGGTTGGCACCTGAAGCGGATGCTGGAAGATGCCCCGTTGTCAGAAGTTGAGCCGCCGTCTCCGTTCGCTTCGGTGGAGGACCCAATCGAATCGGCCGTGCACTTCACGCTGCCGTCCTCGGGACAAGAAACCGAGGCCAGGGTCGAATCCCCTGTTACCTTCTCTGAAAAGTCGAGGTAAACGCTCGAGGAGCCCTTCGCGTTTATACGCACCTCAGCGACGACTGGACCAGAACCCGTTCGAAATCGCGCCGCGTAAACGCCGCCTGGCAACTTCAGCAGGTTGGGTGTGGTGGGCCAGCTCACTCCCTTCGGCAACTCGCCGACGAGCAGTGCGTACCAGCGGTCCTCGAGTTGCGTGGCCGGACTCAAATGAATGTGCGCGTATTGGTCCTCACCACTTCTTCCGGAAGTATCGGTGATGGTCGATGCGGTTGTGACCGCTGCTTGTTCCGGCCAGGTGCTGAGCGTCGTCGATTGCGCGATCTCGTTCAGCAACGCTTCTCCTACGGGTAAGCCGGAGTTGTAGACGACCAGCTGCATCGGTGCGTCACCAATCGCGGTCGTCATGTCGAGCGGTTCGACCTGAATGATCGTCGGTCCCGGTCGCGAGGGAGCTACCGTTTCGGTCGAATCTGAGCCGCACGCAGCAGCGAGCAAAGAGAATGCCAGCGTGAATATGCCAGCCAAGATCGGCAACCCGGTTGTCCTGGTGCCATGAAACGTTCCGACCGTGTCACCCGACCAGCCTTTGCCCGAGAAGCCCTTCAGATTCATCAAAGTTACATCCACCTGCGTCGACGTGCGCTAGGAACCACCACAACCTTATTACGTGGATACTTTGACGTCTATCGTCCGAGAGCACCAGCGATTGGCCAAAGATCGCAGCTATTGGAAGTAACCGCGCAAGTGGAACGCGCGCTGCTTGTCTTGCTCGGACTTCGCAAGCACGAATTCGTACTGGTTCGACGGCGAAGGGCTCATTGGATCTTCGAAACATCCACGACAAATCGCTAAAAACGAACGTCGCGTTCCCCAGAGCGCGAACTGAATATACCCCGCGCAATCTCGACATTGCAATTCGCGCAGCCTGAGCCGGAGTTCCCCTTGTACGTAAGCAGATCAGCGGCGCGGGGGCGGGGGGCGCGAGCTCGCGGCGGCGGCAACGTGGCCGGCCGAGGCGGTGGCGCG
>DASXTY010000876.1:0-12118 GCA_036505155.1 Polyangiaceae bacterium
GCGGCGGTGGAGGAATCGGCCGGCTTGTGCCGTTAGGGTGCGCGAAATAAAGAGGCTCCGTTCACCCGCCGATCGGTGGAGATCCACATCAAACAACTGCAAGAGCGAGCGAAGAAGCAAGAATCGAGCGCCGAGGCGCAAACACGGGGCGGCACTTCGCAGAAAGCGAATAAGCCGCCCGCGGAGCCCGTGAATCCAGCGCCGGCACAAGGAGCCGCGCCTGCCGAGCCGGACAAACATCAAAAGAGTCAGCTCCCGGCGTGGCTTCTGGTCGGTGCGGGCGGCGCGCTCGGCGCAGGCGCCTTGGTCACGGGGCTGATGAGTCACAGCAAGTTCCAGGATCTCGAGTCGAAGTGCACGAACAACGTTTGCCCAAGTGACCTTCGCTCCGAGAGAGACCAAGGAAAGACGCTGGCAGTGGTTTCCACAGTTCTCACGGTAGCGGCCGTGGCGAGCGCCGGCGTTGGAGTGACGCTCCTTTTTGTGAGCGGCGGCGAGGGAAAGCCCGAAGCGCGGGTGGGAGCAATTTTTCAACCGGACCGCCTCATGTTGGCGACCGACATTAAATTCTAGAATTGATTGTCCACAGCAACGGGCTGACCGGAGCGGGCTGAGCGCACGCCCGCTTCCAGCGCTGCTACCACGCGCGCGGCGTCAAGAACCGACATTTGGGGTTCGCTCCTGCCCTGCACGCAATCCAGAAAGTGCTCGGCTTGCTCGGCCCAGTAGTGAACCTGCTTGGTGTCAGCGACGCGCGGCCGTAGATGTGCGAGCTCGGCTCGAAAGTCGCGCACCACCTGGTTTTGGTGGGTGCTCGGATCCTGCCGGTAGAGCTTGCCTCCCCAAATGGTTCCTTGCGTGCCGTACAAAACGAGATGACCGCCGGTCGGGGCATACCCGCGGTTGCCCGAGGCTGCAATGAGCTTTCCCATCGCGCCGTTATCGAATTTGAGGGCCATCACGTAGGCGTCGTCGAGTGGCAGGAGTTTTTCTGACAAGTGGTTCGAATAAGCGAAGACCTCGGTCACCTTCGAGCGCATTGCCCAGCACATCAAGCCGAGCGGGTGACAGCCTCCACCCATCAAGATGTCCTGCGCCGCCGTCGCATCCGATCGCCAGGGCGTCCTGCCCGCGTAAAACTCATGGAGATTCGAGATGTAGTCTCCTTCGGCGAGCCACACTTGTCCGATTTCTCCCGACCGGTACGCCTCCGCCATCGCGCGGTAATGCGGAACGAAGTGATAGTTGTGTCCGGCCAAAAACACCTTGCCGGCGCTTCGGACAGCGCGCACCAACTCCGCAGCATCCCGGCGCGTGGTGCACATGGGTTTCTCGCATAAAACGTGTTTCTCTGCAGCCAGGGCAGCCAGCGCGTGTTCGGCGTGCAGATGATCGGGGGTGCACACCGCGATGATGTCGATGGCTGCGTTGCCCAGTAGCTCCTCCATGGTGCTGCAAACTTGGGATACACCTAAGCGAGCGGCTTGGGCGCTGACCTTGGCTTGGTCGATGTCCCACAGAGCCACCACTTGTGCGCGCGCGTCGCTCTGAAAGCCGCGAATGTGACCTTCCGCGGCCTCGCCACCGCCCCCGAGAACGCCAACCCCTAGTTTACCGGTCGAAGTGGTCATCGCGGATGCCTTAGGGCGTGATCACCCGCAGCTTCTTCAAATAATCACGAGACGTCAAGCTCGCGTCGAGACTATCATCGGCCCTTCGGAGATTTCGCGTGCTCAGCACTGGTCTCAATCCATACGGGATTGCGTACTCCCTCGGTATCTTGGGGCGGGGCACTCCGCGCGCCAATCCGAACCCTCTCACCCTGGATCAATACCTGGACTTGGCGATCGGGCTCGGCGCGAGCGGCGTTGAAATCGACGGAGGCATGCTGATCGCAATGGAAGCTCGGGACTTGGAGCGCCTTTCGGATCGCGTCTCCGCCCGCCGGCTCTGGGTGGTTGTCGCGAGCTCCCTGTTGGCACAGGACCACACCGAGCTCATGGCTAGAGGTTGCAAGCTGGGCGCGCGAGTCATGCGATTGAGCCTGACCGCTGTCTTGTGCGGCGATCGAGCCGCCATCGGCGAGGGCTGGGCGCCGCTTGTGGTTCAAACACGCGCGCGGCTGGGCGCTCTCGCCGAGCAGGCACGGGCCACGGACCTGGATCTGGCTCTCGAGAACCATCAAGACTTCACCAGCTCGGAGCTGATGGAGCTCGCGCAAACGGCGGGGCCCAATGTGGGTATCTGCATGGATACCGGCAATCCGCTCGCGGTTGGCGAAGAGAGTATGAGCTTCGCTAAGGCGGTAGCAGCGCGACTCAGACATGCCCACCTCAAGGATTACCGCGCACAGAGTACCGATGCAGGCTATCGACTCGTGCGCTGCGCACTGGGCGACGGCGCCGTTCCATTTCGCGAGCTCTTACCGATGTTTGATTCGCTCGGGATTACCGCGTGCATTGAGGGCGGCGCGCACGAGGCGCGACATGTCCGCTTCATGCAACCCGGCTTTTGGGACCTGTATCCCCCTCACAGCGCCGCGGCGCTCTCTGCCTGCCTGCGCGCTCTCGAGGTCGGGCGGCTGGCGCGTGATGCCGACTTTCGCACGCCCTGGGAGCAGGGCGCGGGCGGGGAGGCGATCTGCTCGTTCGAGCAAGACGAGCTCGAGCAGAGTGTGGCGTTCCTGCGAGCGCTCGGCTATTGGCAATAATTGGAGGCATCGATGAGCAACGTTCTTGACTCCTTTCGCCTGGACGGCCGGCGCGCGCTCGTCACCGGTGGGGCGAAAGGCCTGGGACGCGTGATTGCAGAAGCCCTGGCGCAGGCCGGCGCGGACGTCGCCATCTGCTCGCGCACCGAGAGCGAAGGCCGTACCGCGGTTCAGGAAATCGCAGAGTCCACCGGTCGCCGCCTTTTCTACGCGCCGGCCGACGTCACGCGCGACGACGACGTCGCTCGCTTGTGCAGCGCGGTCGAGTCCGAGCTCGGACCGATCGACATTTTGGTCAACAATGCGGGCATCAATCGGCGCGGAACGGTGCAGGAGCTCACGGAGCAGGACTGGGATGAAGTGGTCGGTGTGAACCTGAAGGCGCCATTTCTCTTGGCGCGGAGGCTGGGTCCCAAGATGGCCGAGCGGGGCTGGGGCCGAATCATCAACCTGGGATCCATTCTGTCGGTGGTGGCAATTGCTGGACGCGCTCCGTACGCTTCCGCCAAGGCCGGAGTCTTGAACCTGACCCGGGTGCTGGCGCTCGAGTGGGCCGGGCGCGGGGTCACCGTGAACGCCCTGTGTCCGGGGCCTTTTGCAACCGACATGAACAAGCCTCTGCTGGATGACCCGGAAAAGTACCGCGCCTTTGTGGCCAAAATTCCGATGGGCCGCTGGGGTGAGCTGCACGAGATCGCGGGAGCCGCGGTTTTCCTCGCGTCGGACGCGGCATCGTTCGTCACCGGCTCAGGCCTGTTCATCGATGGCGGCTGGACGGCGCAGTAACGACGAGGAGCGTAGGGTGAGCGGCTTCGATCTCAAGGGCAAGGTAGCGCTTGTGACCGGTTCGGGGCGTGGGCTCGGCCGCGCCATGGCCGAGCGAATGGCAGAGCTCGGCGCCGATATCGGCGTGCACGACGTCGACGAAAGTGCTCCGGCCGAATTTGGCGAAGCAGAGAGTCTCGAAGCGGTGCGGCGCAGCATCGCGGAGCGCGGCGTGCGCGCGGTTTCCGTGACCGGCGATATTGGGAGCCCCGACCAAGTTCGGGACATGACGGCGCGCATCGAGTCGGAGCTCGGTGCCATCTCCATCCTGGTCAACGCCGCGGGCGGCGACATCGCGGCCGCCGGTGGCAAACCGAAGCCGAACGATGCGCTGGCCGTCCCGCTCGAAGATTTGAGGTGGGTCCTCGAGCGCAATTTGCTGGGGACCATTTTGGTTTGCCGCGCCGTGTGTCCCGGCATGCGAGACCGGCAAACTGGAAGCGTTATCAACATCGGCTCTGGCGCGGCCCACCGCGCGGTGAGGGATGGAGTGAGCTATGCGGTGGCGAAAGCAGGCGTCGTGCACTATTCGAAGTGTCTGGCGCTCGCATTGCGCAGCTCCGGCGTTCGCGTGAACGTAGTGAGTCCCGGTCCGACCATGACGGCGCGGTTCTTAGTGACTCGCCCCATCGATCCGACGCTCTCCGACGAAAGCAAGTCGCTTGCTCGCTATGGAAAGCCGGCCGAGATCGCGGATGTCGTCGCCTGGCTCGCCAGCGACGCGGCGCGCTGGTTAACCGGGTGCGTCATCGAAGCCGATGGTGGATTGGGGCTCTGATCGCCCCACCACCGATCGGGCCATTCCCCTTGTCTTTGCCAATAAAGTACTTGGCATACCAAGTATATTTTTGGCGTGGTGACCCCCGAGCTCCTCCTGAGTTGCGGCGCAACCTTCTGCTACCGCCCACGCTGCCGCAGCCGATCGAGCCCCATCGCCACTACGATGATAACGCCGGTAAGGATCTCCTGCACCCAATTGGCAAGCCCCACGTGGGTGCAACCGGTTTTGATCACCGTGAGCAGCAAAGCACCGAACAGTGAGCCGGCCACCGAGCCTTGGCCGCCCGAGAGCGACCCTCCGCCGATGACCACAGCCGCGATGACCTCCAGCTCGAGGCCTATGGAGTCCGTGGGATCGCCCACCGTGAGCGTGGAGAATTCCAAAAGGCCCGCCAGTCCCGAAAGCAATCCTGCGATGGCGTAAACCGCCACGGTGAGCCGCGACACGGGAACTCCGCACAAGCGCGCCGTGAGCGGGTTCGAGCCCATGGCGACGATGTGACGCCCCATATACATGTATCTCAAGAACACCGCGGCGAGCGCCCCGACGGCGAGCGCCATCCACACTCCGGGTGGCAGGAGCATCCAACCGAGCTCACGCGGTACAAACGCCATCAATTGGTCCAGGCCGTGCGGGTCGACGTCGATCTTTTGTTCCGAAGCCAGGCCTTTTGCCGTACCGCGAAGGACGCTCATGGTCCCCAAGGTCACGATGAAAGGCGTGATGCGAAGCGACGCGACCAGCGCGCCGTTTACCAGCCCGGCGACCGCCGAAACCAGCAAAGCCAGTGACAGCGCCCGAAGTGGGCCGCCGCCGCTACGCATATCCGCTGCGATCACGACCGTAGTCAGCGCCACCAAAGAGCCCACAGACAGATCGATCCCGCCGGCCACCATCACCAATGTCATGCCAACCGCCGCCACTCCCACGACCACCGTCTGTCGCACCATGGTCACCAGGTTCACCCCGAGCAAAAAGGTGTCCGGAGTGAGGGCGGCAAACAGACAATACACCGCCAGCAGCGCTATTAGCGGTCCGAGCCACGGGCTTCCCACCAAAAGAGCGCGCAAGCGTGCTTGCCGGGCCGTCGATTCGCTCCTCGAGCTTTGCGCTGGAGTCAACCTTGGGTGGCCTCCATGAGCACGGCGTGCTCATCCAGCTCCGAAACCGGACGCGCGCGCCCGAGCCGTCCGCGGCGCATTACGGCAATCCGATCGCACACTCCCAATAGCTCGGGCAGATAACTCGAGACCATGAGCACTGCCTTGCCGCGTGACGCGAGCTCGTCGATGTGCTGGTACACCTGGGCTCGGCTTGCCACGTCGATGCCACGAGTGGGTTCATCCAGCAAAAAAACGTCCACGTCGTGATACAGAAGCCGCGCCAGCGCCAGTTTCTGCTGATTGCCTCCAGATAGCTCCTCCGCGCGCTGCCACACGCTTCGGCACACGATGCCAAAGCGCTCGACCCAAGTTTGCGCGGCCCTCATTTGACGGTGGGGCCACACAAAGCCAATCGGCCCCAGCCCTCGGAGCTTCGAAAGCGTGATGTTTTCGGCCAACGTCAGCGATTCAGCGAGCCCTTCGCCCTTGCGGTCCTCGCTGAGCACCCCGACGCCTTGAGCCCATCGTCGCATCGGCGACGCGGGGCCAGCGAAAACACCAACGCGAATCTTACCGGATCGAATCAAGTCGAGCCCGAAGATGGCGCGCACCAGCTCGGTTCGCCCCGACCCGACGAGACCCGCCACGCCCAGCACTTCTCCAGAATAAAGCTCCAGGCTCGCTTCGACCGGTTTGTGTTCGCCTGCAAGATCCTTCACCTCTAACATCAAGTCACCGGGAGTTCTTGGAGAGCGATGGAACAGCAGTTCAATCCGGCGCCCCGCCATCAGCCCCACCAACTCCGACGCGTTGGTTTCCGCCATGACGCCGCTTCCCACGTTTTCGCCGTCGCGGAGTACGGTGTAGCTATCCGCGATAGCCTGCACTTCTTCCAAAAAATGTGAAACGTACAGAATGGCGAGGCCGCGCTGCTTGAGACGTCGGACCACCGTGAACAAACGCTCCACATGCTCGGCGGTCAAGCTGCTGGTGGGCTCGTCCAAGATGAGTACTCGGCAGTCGGTTTGGGCCAACGCGCGCGCGATGGCGACCAGCTGGCGTTCTCCCAGGGAAAGGTTCCAGAGCGGCTCATTCGGGAGGACCAGCTCGCTCCCCACCACTTCGCTTAGGGCCTGCTCCACCTTTCGTCGCGCAACCGCCCCCCGAACGAACCCCCAGCGCGCCGGCTCGGCGCCGAGTAGGACGTTTTCCGCCACCGTGAGATGCGGGCACAAAGCGGGTTCCTGGTACACGATGGCAACGCCAGATCGGTGTGCCTGGTGGGGATCGCTGGGGTGAAACGGCTCGCCATCGAGCAACACCGTTCCGGCGTCGGGCGTGAGCGCCCCGGCCAAAATCTTATTCAACGTGCTTTTGCCGGCCCCGTTTTCACCAAGAATGGCGTGCACCTCGCCCGCCCGGACGTCGAGCTCAATGCCCCGGAGCGCGGCCGTAGGCCCGAACGCCTTTTTTACTCCGCGAACCTGCAGTCGCACGCGCTCGGTCATGGGGGTCATCATAACGTACAGACCCTAGCGCAGCGAAAGCCCGCTACGCTGAGGCGAAAGCCGGCGGGATGGTGCACCCGATTGGAGGCGCGCAATCCTTCGGTACCGTAATTGTAGGCGCCGCCGCGCAGGACGCGCTCGCATTCGGTGGGAATGGGATTGTTTCCCGTGTAACCCTGCATTCGATGCGCCCGCAGGTACTCGAGGGTTTCGAGAATTTCAGGGCAGCTGGCGGGTATTCCTCGGCCGGCGCCGGGTCGCTTATAGGCGTCGGGATCATATTCATCGGCGGTCCACTCCCAGACATTGCCGGCAAGGTCCAAATGCCCGTAGGGTCCGCGCCCGTCTGGGTAGGAACCGACTCGCTCAGTGGTCGCGCGACCGCCGAATACGCCATGCCGGCTGCTATCGGGCGCCTGGTTTCCCCAGACAAAGCGCCGCGCGTCGCCGTCGCGAGCCGCGTGTTCCCATTCCGCTTCGGTGGGCAGGCGCTTTCCGCGCCATTCGCAATATGTCTTTGCTTCGAACCATGAGACCCCCACCACGGGATGATCGGGCACGTGGAACTCGGCCGCATGGCCGTGCACAAGCTTGCTGTCGCCCAGCGAGTCGTACATCTTGCACCCGCCGGCGTGCACGCATTCGAGATATGCGGCATTGGTTACTTCGGTGACATCCAGCAAAAAGGCCTCCAAGGTTACCGTATGCGCGGGCCGCTCGTCTTGCTCGCCCTCGATGTCCGCGCCCATCACGAACGCGCCTCCGGGCACCGGCAGCATGGTCGCGTCCGCGGGAGTCGTGCAATTCGTAGACGGACCTCGAGCCGCGCCGGCGTCATCCGTCAGTTGGTTCGAGCTCGAACGCTTCGAAGACCGACCGGAAGCGGTGGCCCCCGGCGCCGGCTCCACTCTGCGCGTGGTGCATCCGACGTTGGTCGCGCAACATGCCAAAGCCAGCCCTCCGCTAGCGATCGCAGTGAAGCTGCGGCGACCGGGATTTCTCTTTGTGGCGAACGTGATTGCCAAGCGGTGGTCGGCGGGGCCACCATAATCGATGGCGGTAACCTGAACCATATGCGTCTGATTTGCTTTGATCTTGGCCGCGTGCTGGTGCGTATCGCCGACGGGTGGGAAGACGCTTGCGGTCACGCGGGCGTCGAGCGGCCCGCAGCTCTCGACGATCCGACTGCAAGCGAGAAGCTCTACCACCTTCAGATGGACTTCGAGCTGGGCCGAGCTGATACCCGCGAGCACACCCAACAGGTGGCCGCCTGTATTGGAGTCGCACCACCCCAGGTGCTCGCCATCCTCACTGCCTGGCTTCGCGGCGCTTTTCAGGGCGCGCGCGAGCTGCTCGCCGACGTATCGACGAAACCGGTAGCGACTGCTTGTTTGTCCAACACCAATGCGCACCATTGGTCGATGATGGAAGACCAGCAAAACGCGAACTATTTGCCGCTTGCGATCCTGAACTTTCGCTTTAAGAGCTACAGCATGGGCGCCATGAAGCCGCTAGCCGCCGTGTACGAACACGTGGAAGCGGTGTCTCGAATACCCGCGGAAGAAATAATGTTTTTCGACGATTCCCCGGTCAACGTCGAAGCAGCGCTCAGGCGCGGCTGGCAGGCACACCGCATACATCAGGACCGCGATCCCATTCTGCAAATGCGAGAGCTCCTGGCTAAAGCCGGGGTTTTCCCCTAAAACGGCGCCGATTCTTGATTGATGTACCCTTCAAAACCAAAAAAACTGCTTGGGGCGCTTTTGGTTGCGTTCGGATGCAGCAGGGCCAACGCAGTGGGTGAGGCGCAGCGGAGCAACCGTCCTCCGCTGGGTGCGCCCGTCCCAACTCGATCAGCCTCCGCATCTGCACCTTCCGGCGGTTTCGCCGCACCGAAGCCCGACGCGGCGCCGTCTGAGCCGCCCTCCGACCAGCCCGCCTTGTACGCGCCGGACGGCGGCGTGCTCGAGCAGACCCCAAGCCGGCCCACACCCACTTCCAAATGGTTCTTGAAAGGCTCCGCGTCATTATTTCGCGCCATCGCCGAGGACAAACCGGAGCTCGCCCGTCCTTTTTTCTTCCCCCTAGTCGCCTACCAACGGGTCAAGGCGGTGGCCGATCCGGAGCGCGATTATCGCCACCGGCTCATCGCGGCGTTCGAACGCGATATTCATGCCTACCACCAGAAGCTCGGCGCGGAAGCCGGCGCACTTTCCTTCGTCTCGCTCGACGTCCGCGAAGAAAACGTTCGCTGGATGATGCCGGGATCCGAAGGAAACCGACTGGGCTATTACCGGGTGCTCCGTTCGAAGCTTCGCTTTAGAGCACCCGCCGGCTCTGACAATAGCCTGGAAGTGACGTCGCTCATTTCCTGGCGTGGCGAGTGGTACGTCGTGCACCTCAGCGGATTCAAGTGACGGGGCGCCGTCCTCATCCGTTGCTCACCTGTTCGGCGGGGGGCTCGATCCATCTTCCGGTGCGCCGCGCGGACCCGAGCCCGCGAGTGGCGCGATACGCTGCGCTAAACGCAATGAAGCCATCAGCCGCGTCTCGTCCCCCGGCTCGTACCCCAGCTGGTAGTCCACGAGTCCGCCATTTTTTCCGACCACCACTACCAGCGGCACCGTCTCAAACGGGTTATACGAAAGCGTAAAACGCAAATGTTGTGACGCCCTCACCAGAGGCACGTCCAGGCCGTGCGAGTGCAAGTACTGGTGCACCTTGGGCCACGTTTCTGGGCCGTCCATCGACACCGCGATCACGGTCACGGGTCCCACGGTGGCCAGCACGCTCCGCAAAATCAACAGCTTGAGCTCGCAGGCTGGGCACCAGGTAGCAAAGAAAAAGACCAGAAAAGCCTGCTCGCCGACCAGTTGTTTGGAGTCGTAGTGGCCACCCTGAACGGACTCCAGGGAAAAATCCGGTACCGGGCCATCGTCCATCCCGACGAAGCGCAGGTTGCTCAAGTCGGTGGGCGCGCGGGGATCGAGATACTGCGTCGTTGGCGCCGGCGTGAGATGGGTCAGCTTTTTGGCGGCCCTGGGCGCGGGCTGAACTCCTGCGCAGGCGATCAATATCCATGCAATCGCCGAAGCAGCCACCAAGCGGGCTGTGCTCACCTATGGAGTGTAGCGCATCGCGGGCGTGTTACCACTCGCGACAGTTCCTAACCTCGGCGCCGTGAGCAGAGCGTCTGCTATGGACCCGGCGCGCTGATCAAGAACTCGATGAAGTCCTTGCGCAGGCGAACTCGGTACGCGGGTACGGCACCCCGAAACTGAAACGCTACCTGTGCGCCAGCCTTGTCGTTTCGGGTGGCGATTCGGCTGATTCTTTGGTCGCGCTTCAAGATGGAGTTTGGGGACTCCATCACCTTGCGGTCCAAGATGAGGACCTTGAAGCCGTTCGCCGTCGGAGAAGCATTGAACTTTTCTCCCGGCTGACTGAGGCGAAGCCGGTGAACCGTTGGCGCGTGCATCTTGCCTCGACCCCATGGCTTGGTTACCTGGGGCGCCTCCTGAGCGGCAGACTTTTCAGCCTTTTCATTGTCAGACGGGAAGGTTTCGCCGGAAACGCTGGCCTGTGCCAAGGCTTTTTCACGGGCCTCTTCGGTCTGTCCCGGTTGGCTGGAAGGGTCCGGACCGGGCGGCGCAGGCTCCATGGTTGCCATCGGGGTTGGACCAAAAAGAGGAACGTCCGCGGTGATGCCCTTGCCTTTCGAGGCTTTTGCCGCGTCGGTGCCGGATGCGGGAGGCGTGCGTGCCGCAGATACCGCGACAGCGGGTGCGGAGCTCGGCGCGGCACCCGGCGTTTGCGGGGTCGATGTCGACTCGTTTGCGGCGATCGCCGTGCTGGCAGGCGCTCCGCTGTTTCGCGCGCCCGCCGGCGGCGCTGCAGACCGCATCGCTATCAGCGCTACCAGGAGTCCGGAACAGGTGAGCGCAACCGCCGAAACCGCAAGCTTGCGCTGCGCCACGAACTGACGCGCGCGCTCGATGGGACGGCTAGCGTCCTGCATGGGTGCGTTTTGTGGTCGAAGCCGGCGCCCGGCGAGTGAGCTCGAGGGCGGTGGCTCGGTGGTCCGCCTCAGTGGAGTCTTGCGGCGTCGCGCTGCTAACTTGGTCCATCCTTCGTGCGCGCCTCGCGCCGCTCGCTGCAGAGCCGTGGATGCAGCGGAACCAAAACGCTGCACAGCGCCCCCCATGGACGTGGCCAAGTGCTCCGCAGACTCGGAAACGGCGGCCATTCGCGAGCGAAGCCCAGCCGGCATTTCCGTGGCTTCCAGCTGGTCATCGGAGGTATCCCGGGCGGCGACGAATCCTTCGTCGTCGGAAGGCGCTTCCGCGTTTTCTGACGCTTCTTCGCCGTGCCCAACGGAATCGGCGGGGTCGAAATGCCAGGCGGTCACCGGAGCCGCTTCGGTGCCGAGGCCCAGCGGTGTGTGCTCCGGAGGCGGGGCGAAGTCGATGACGCTCGGTTCTGGAGTGGATTCGCTCTCCAAACGCAGCGCCACAACCAGCTGCGGCACCTGAGTTTGCGGATCCAGCACCACCCTCACCGAATCGATGGATGCGTTGCGACGAGCGGCCCCATCGCTGTTTTCGATTTCCAGCGCGCGACCAACCCGTAAAAACTCCAGGTTCGATCCCACCTCCAGTCTTGCTCCCCCTTTTTGACGCACCCTAGCTTTCATGGGGGTGCCCAAGCCCTCAATAAAGAGACGCACCTTCGCGCCAGCATCACCTCCGCCGGGGCTGTCCGGTCCGGACCCAGGTTTACCCGGGCCCGCTCCCGGCGAGCACAAGGCGCGCAGAGCATCCACGCTGCGACTGTCGAGCGCGGTGAACTGGACGCCAAACTCGCCGTGCTCCGCCCCCTGGCGCGCCCACGCCACGACGCCTTCGACCACCACTTCGCGCGGGCCGTCCTCCAGGCGACAGACCAACGAATCGCCGACCTGTGGCAAGTAGGCGGTGCGGAGGTGCATACCCCGATTGCTGATGTCCACGGACTCGGCTTCGAACGCGGGGACGTCCGGCTGGTTGCCACAGATCTCTACGGGTGCTCGTAAGATGATGCGCCTGGCTTCGTTTTGGCGCCGTTCCTGGATGTCGCTCATTTCAGCCTCATTGCTGCACTCGGACTAAGGCGCGAGCAGACAAAGGGCCAAATTTCGAGCGGCCCCGCCGGA
>DASXTY010000877.1:0-2588 GCA_036505155.1 Polyangiaceae bacterium
GTCTCTCTCGGAGCGAAGGTCACTTGGGCAAACGTTGTTCGTGCACTTCGACTCGAGATCCTGGAACTTGCTGTGACTCATCAGCCCCGTGACCAAGGCGCCTGCGCCGAGCGCGCCGCCCGCACCGATCAGAAGCCACGCCGGGAGCTGACTCTTTTCATGTTTGTCCGGCTCGGCAGACGCGGCTCCTTGTGCCGCCGGTGGATTCACGGGCTCCGCGGGCGGCTTATTCGCTTTCTGTGAAGTGCCGCCCTGCGTTTGCGCCTCGGCGCTCGATTCTTGCTTCTTCGCTCGCTCTTGCAGTTGTTTGATGTGGATCTCCACCGATCGGCGGTCCTCGGCATCCGGTTGGAGACGCAGATATTCTTCCAGCGCCTGGGCGGACTCGGCGAAGCTTCCCGCGCGTTCGAGCGCCGTCGCGACGTTCTTGAGTAGATGCGGGCGCCCGGAAAGCTCATAAGCCGAGCGAAACTCTCGAGCTGCGTCTTCGTACTTTCCGACGTCGTAGTAGGAGCGCGCCGCATCGTAATGGCGCCGGGCGCGCTCTTGGTCGCTGGAAGTGGGCTCTGCGCGCACCGGCCGAACATAGGTCAGCGGAGAGAACCCGATGAAAAGGAGCAAGAGCAAGCGTGGGCAGCGCAGCATGCTTGTCGAAGAACTCACGTTGGGAGAGCTCCCCGTTCTTCACCGATCATCGCAGCGACCGCGCGGAAAGGCAAGCACGCGCTCAATGCTTGTCGAAAGGCTCGAGCTCTCCGAGATCTCCGGCCGGGCGCGTGTCAGGAGCAGGCTTTGAGTGGGAACTCGCCGCCGGCGGAGGACGCTTCCCCACACTGGAATAGCTGGAAATGTGTGGCTGCGAGCCAGCGACCGAAGGAGATGGCGCCGAGCTTGAGGGTGCAGACGACGCAGCCTCGACGCCCGCACTGGGAGCGATCCTGGCAGCCTGATTCGACGGGGCAAGCGGCGCCGGTGATGCTGGACCGGGCCGGGCGTCGGGTTCGCCAGCTGCCCCGCCCAAACCTCGAGGGCGTGCCAACAAGTAGCCCCCCGCGCCGAGTGCAAAGGCGACGAATGCCGCCGCAGCGCCAACCCAGATCCAAGTTCGTTTTGAACCTGCGCCTGGCGGCGCGTCGCTCCGGCCTGGCGCCGCTCCCGCGGAGGCAAGCGTCGAAGAAAAGTTGTACCGTGAGGCGAGGTCGTTCTCGCCTGCCCAATTCTCAAGCTCGGCGGCATAGACTTCCGCGCTTTCCCAGCGCAACGCCGGTTCCCGGCTCAATCCGCGATCCACCGCCTGCACCAGTCGAATCGGTAAGCCCGGCGCGAAAACCGCCAACGATCGCGGGGCGCTGGTGCACACCTCCACCACCATCTTCTCGTAGGATTCAGCCACAAACGGCAGGCTTCCTCCGAGCATCCGATACAGGAGCACCGAGACACTGTAGAGATCCGCACGCGAGTCGACTTGCCGCGCCGACAAATATTGCTCCGGCGCGGCATAGCCGGGCGTGCCCATACTCATGCCGGTGCCCGTCATCTCGCTGAGACCCGCGCTTCCGCGGATTTTGCTGATCCCAAAGTCGACCAGACGCACGAAGTCGCGCTCTTCACCCCGATCGGGGAAGGTGCCCTCGAGCATCACGTTACCCGGCTTGATGTCGCGATGGATGATACCGGCCTGGTGCGCTGCCGACAGTGCTCGCAAAACCTGAACAACGATCCGGATTGAGCGCCGGGGCGCGAGCGCCTCGCGTTCGAGCAGCGCTTCGAGCGAAATCCCTTGCACCAGCTGCATGGCCAAAAAAGCGTGGCCATCTTCGGACTGACCCGCGTCGAAAACCTGAACGATGTGCGGGCTGCCAATCCCCGCAGCTGCCCGCGCTTCGTTGAAAAAGCGTTCCACCAGCTGAGGCGCAGCCGCCCGCTCGGCATGTAAAACCTTCAAAGCTACCTCGCGGCGCATCACCGTGTGCTCGGCGCGATACACCGCCCCAAAGGCGCCGCCTCCGAGCCACTCGACCAGCAGATAACGATCGAGCTGAGTTCCACACAGTCCCGGCACGCGGCTGAGCTTTCCGGTCAGCGGACACAGCTCTGGGCTATCTCCATGAACGCGACCGCAATGAGAGCATAGGGACATCGACTCTTTGTAACGCGGCTGTCTTAGCCACTTTACCGCGATTTTCGGGCGAGCACAGGTTTCGCCACCTACGATACGGGTGGGAACAAAGTCAGAACCACTCGGCGAAAGTCGATGATCAGTAGCCGATCCGTGCCACGCGAGGCTTCGAGCGCTGCTGCAAACGAATCCTTCGTGAATATCGGCGGCGCTGGCATGCGTACCATCTTACGGATGGATGCGCTGCGGCGCATCGTCATTGGCTGAGAGCGCCAAAGCGGTTGCGCCCTTGCGCGAGACTTTCTATGCTGTCAGAGGTCGGAATTTGGCGTCCCTACGCCCTGCCCGTTGGCTTTGGTCGATTGCTTTTTTGTGGGTGGGGTGCGCGTTCACCGAAAATTTCGACAAATATTCGTTTGAAGATCGGTTGCCCGACGGGGCTCCGGCCCAGGGCGGCGGCGGCGCCTCC
>DASXTY010000878.1:0-10729 GCA_036505155.1 Polyangiaceae bacterium
CTACAGAAAGAATTGGCCAACGGCTGAGCACCGCCTCTCCGTATTCACCGCCGTCAAAGTCCATGGCTCTGCCGAAGGCATGGCGCATTCCGGTGAGCTCTCCGAGCACCCGCGCTTGATCCACATTGCCGCTGCGGACGGTCAGGTTGTCCACTTCTTGGAGCCCCACCAAATCAGGGTCTAAAGACCGGATGATGGCCGCAAGTCGCTCGAGCTCGAAGCGCCCGTCAACGCACTCGCCGTGGTGAGTATTGTAGGTGACCAGACGCAGACCAGTCGACATGGCGCGGCTGCTCAACGGCGAGCGCGCGCCAGCGGGCGCGACGTTTCCAAGAATTCGACCAGCTCTCTCACACAGGGATCGGATCCGAGCTCTTCTCGCGCCAGAGAAAGGCCCTTCGCCACCGGCTCGCCGGAACGCCAGATCAGGGCGAATGCTCGAGCCAGCGCCGCTTGGGACTCGGCGGCTATTGCGCTGCGCTCCAGGCCGACCCGATTCAGCGCGCGCACCCGAGCTCGATCGCCGGAAACGATGACGTAGGGCGGGACGTCGCGCTCCACCCGAGCGCCGCCGGCAACGAAACAGTTTCGCCCGAGGCGCACGAAGGGCGCAACCGCTACGTGACCTCCGCACACCGCGCCGGGAGCCGCATGCACGTGACCCCCTAAGCTCGTGAGATTGGTGAGCATCACGCCGTCCTGGATGACGCAGTCATGCGCCACATGAGCTCCCACCATGAACCAGCAGCCGGAACCGATCCGGGTAATGCCGTCCCCCTTTGTGCTACCGCGATGCACGGTGACCTGCTCGCGAAACACATTGTGGTCCTCGACCCAAAGCTCGGTAGGCTCATCGGAAAAGCTCCGATCTTGCGGAGCAGCGCCCAGAGTGGCGTAGGGGAAGACCCGGTTGTTCTTACCGATCCGGGAGGGGCCGAGCACCGTGGCGTGCGCCACTAAAGTGGTTCCGTCTCCGAGCTCCACATCTCGCCCCACGTAGCAAAAGGGGCCCACCACCACGCCCTGACCGAGCTTCGCGCCGACTTCCACTACCGCCGATGGATGGATCTGGCAGGTCCGGGCCCGGGCCTCGATCATCTCTCGCGATCCACGACCGAAGCGAGCAGCTCTCCCTGAGCGCACAGAGTTTCATCCACCGTCGCCTCACCGCGTAATTTCCACACATTGGAGCGGTGCTGCATGACCTCGACGTACAGGTCGAGGCGATCTCCAGGAGTTACCGTGTGACGAAACTTCATTTTTTCAATGCCCAAAAAATACATCAAGCTGGCGGAGGCATCGAAAGGCTCGGAGGCGTAGGCCAGGATGCCGCCGATCTGCGCCAGCGCTTCGATGATGAGCACACCCGGCATGATCGGGAAGCCGGGGAAATGGCCCTGGCACCACGGCTCGTTACTGCTCACCATCTTGTGACCGCGAACGAAAGCACCCGGTGAAAGCTCGGTGACGCGGTCCACCAACACGAATGGATAGCGGTGGGGCAAGATCTCCAAAATCTTCGGGATCTCGATCTTGAGCTTCTTCCGACTGCTCATGACGGGTGACTTTGCGCGGCGCTTCGCACCAGTCGCGCCATGGCCCGAAGCCATCGCATGCGGGGAAGCGCCGGATAACCGGCCACCGTGGCGTGCGCCGGCACATCTCCGATAACTCCGCTTTTGGCGGCAATGCGGGCGCCTTCGCCAACCTGCACGTGATCGGCAATGCCGACTTGTCCGCCAATGTGCACTTCTGGTCCGATTCGAGAGGAGCCGGCGAAGCCGCTCTGGGCCGCGACCATGGTTCCTTCCCCGATTTCGGCGTTGTGGCCCACGTGAATCTGCGCGTCGAGCTTAACGCCGACGCCAATTCGCGTCGGCCCCAGAGTGCCCGACGCAATGGTGCACAGGGCGCCAATTTCAACGTCGGCCATGACCTCCACGCCGCCCAGCTGAGGGATCCGGCGAAGTTGATTTTCCGGCCCCCGCGTCCAACCGAACCCGGGTGCGCCGATCACCGCGCCCGCTCCCACGATGACACGCTCCGCCAGCCGCACCGAGGGGTAAATCACCGCGTTCGGGCCGATGCGACAGCCCGCGCCGATGACCGCCCCCGAAAAAATGACGGCACCCGGCCCTATCTCCACATCCGGTGCAATCTGGGCATGGGTTACCGCGCTCCCACTTCGCGCGGCGCTCACCGGGGACGCAGAGCGCTCGAGCGGAGCCAAAAGCTCGGCCACGACCCACATCGGATGGGAGTGAATCCAGCGCCGTCGAGTGTGTACTCGATGCGCCATTTCTTCCGAGCACAGCAAGATCCCCTGGGCGCTTTCTACCCGCGGCAGGACTCGTGAAGAAGTGACCACCACTAAGTCGGAGGGGTCACTCGCTTGCTCCGGCGTGATAACCCGTTCGATGACGGCGTCCACCATTTGAGGGTCGAGCGCTCCGCCGTAGCGCGCCTGGAGCTCGCTAAGGGGCCTTGGCTCCAAAAGCGCGATCTTGCCCATGGATTGGCACTACTTAGATTTCGCGGGGGCCTTGCTGGGAGCGGGCTTGCTGCCTTTGCCAGCCTCGGCGGGGGCACCCTGGTTATACATCGTGATCACGCGGTCGGTGAGATCCAGGTCGCTTCGAACGTAAGGAGCCGCCTGTTTGTCCACCACCAAGTCAAAGCCCTCCTGAGTTGCGAGCCGGCGGATGAGCCCCATGGCTTTCTGAATGATGGGCTGCGTCAGCTCGCCTTGTTTTTTCTGGAGCTCTCGATTGTATTCGACGAATCTGGTTTGAAGCTCGGTGATATCTTTTTGCCACTGCTCGGCTTTTTTGGCGAAGGCTTCCTTGCTGAGCACGTCTTTTTGCTTTTCGATATCGTCGCGCTGTTTTTGCAAATCCGCCTGTTTCTTATCGAGCTCGCGCTGGCGGTTATCGAACAGCTTTTTCAAAGTCGCTTGCGCGCGAAGGCCATCTTCGGTTTCCATCACTGCGCGCTGAGTGTCCACCACCGCAATTTTGGCTTCTGCGCGCGCCACCAGCGGTAGTGCAGCACAAAACACCAGCGTCATCGTCCCGAGAAACTTTGCAATCATGAGAGTGGCTTAACTTTCGCTGTGGCAAGGGTCAAGGGTTAATTCGAGGCTCACACCAAAACCGACTCGTCAACCTGAGTCGCCTGCTGGGCGATGACGCTGGAGATCTCCTGGTCGCGCTGAACCGCCAGGTCATACAACTCGGTCAAGAGCTTTGGGTGTGACCGAATGAGGTCCAGGAACCGATCGCGCGGCAAGTGCATGGTGATGGTGGGCTGCGCGGCTACCACGTCGGCAGTGGCGGGGCGCCGCAACACCAGGGCAATTTCTCCCACCACTTCGCCTGCGCCGAGCTTAGAAACCAAGGTGGTGTCCGCATCGGAATGGTGCATGACCTTCACTTCTCCCGATGCCAACAAATGAAGGCCGTCCGACTCCTGGCCTTGCTCAATAATTTTCTCGGAGGGCTCAAACGATCGAGGAACGAATCGAGCCATCAACGCGCTCTGCTCGCGGCGGCTGACCACCTGCAAGATGGCGCTGGTTCTCAGCAAGTTTTCCAGCATTCGGCGGCGGCAGTGCTCGGCGAACACGCGACCCACTTCCGGCTCCTGCGCCGCCAGCTGGTCGAGCGCTGGTTTGCCCGCCACCAGGAGCAAGCTCGGTCGCACGGCAATGACACTCGCAGCCCGCGGCGCACGCGAGAGCAGCGCCATCTCGCCGAATAACGCGCCGCTTCCCAGCCGCGCCAGCATCTGCCCGGAACCGGGCGTTCTACCGGATGTCGGACCGGTTCGGATCACTTCCAGCTCCCCCCGTGCGACAACGTACGCGTGCTCTCCGGTCGATCCTTCTTTTATGACCGACTCGCCCTTGGCCGCGCGGTAGAGCTCGAAAATAGCGCTCAAGGCGCGCAGCGCTCGAAAGCGAAGAGAAGAAAATAGCGGTTGGGGGGCCAAGCGCACGCGGGTGGTCTCGGCCTTGCCGGTTTGCTGCGCCCGCTTGAGGGCGCGCTCTGCTTCGGCGACCAGACGCGCCCCGCCGAGTGAATCCAAAAGCGGCTCGAGCTCTTCCGCTCGTCCGGGCAATGCCGGCGGCGCCATCCGGTCTCCGCTCAAGCGCGGCGACCCCAGCGCAAAAGCACCGGCCACCAGATCGAGCTCCGCATTGGAGTCCATTCCCAGCTCGCGCATTTCTATGCAAGCCGTCACCGCGATCGGTAAGTTGCCGGTGTCGACGGAGCGCTCAACGCAAAGTTTGAACCCCGTTTCGGCGAGATCTGCGCGCCCGAGCTGGCCGAGCGGGCTCGCGGTGAGTAAAAATGCAACTGGGGATTGGGGTCGTGCGTTAAGCAGCGGCACGGCCCAGCGGAGTGCGCCCTCCCAATCGCCGTGGAGCGCCAGCCCCAGCGCTGTGTCTATAGGGTTCGACGTCTCGCCGACAGGGAGAACCTCGGACGGCGCCGCCGGGTCGGTCAATCCCCCGCCGATCCGTCTGAAGTCGACTGAACCGACGGGCGGCTGGCGCCTTCTCGCGAGCGCGCGAGTGCCCCGCTCATAGCCTCCGCGGTTGCGCCCACCAGCGGCACCACAAACGAATAGTCCATGCGGGTGGGTCCGATGATCCCAACAGCTCCACCGGGCTCGCCGTTGTCCTCGTGATAGGGCGCAGCCACTAGGCTCACCGGACAGCCCGGCGCGCTTGCCGTTTGGTTTCCAAGGAAAACCTGCACTCTGCTCGATTCGAGCGCGCGATCGAGAAGGTTCACCAATCGCGCGCGATCCTCCAGAGTGCGCATCAGCTCGCGAACCCGGTCGGCGCCTTGAAACTCGGGCCGATCCAGGAGCTTGGCTTGTCCTTCGATGACAACCTCGCTGGTCCGATCGCATCCTTCGATGGTAGCCGAGGCCAGCGACAGGCCCAGATTGTGGAGTCGATTGAGCTCGTCGCGGTGCTCTTCAACGCCTTTTCTAAAGTAGTCGCGCACAGCAGCCAGGGTCCAGCCTTCCACCACTCGTTCCAGCATGTTGTGAATTCGGTCGAGCTCGCCATCATTCAGCGGCTTATCCACAGCAATGAAGCGATTTTCCACGGTGCCGTCCGAAAACACGATGACGGACAAGAGCTCGCCGGGACGAGTGGCAATGAAGCGAATTCTTAGCACGGTGCGATTATCGCTGCGGAGTCGGACCAGGATGGCTGCCGCGCCGCTCAAACTGGAGAGCAGCTTGCCGGTTTCGCGCAATAGGTCCACTCCCGGCGGAAGGTCTTCGAACCATTCGCTGATGCGCAGGGCATCGCGGCGGGACAGTTGCCGCACTCGCATCAAGGCGTCGATGAACACCCGAAAGGCGGCTTCGGTCGGAACGCGCCCAGCGGAAGTGTGCGGCTGGGACAGGTATCCGGCGTCTTCCAGGTCGGCCAACACGTTGCGAATGGTGGCGGCGGACAAATCGAAGCCGTGCTTCTTGGTCAGCGTTCGGCTACCGACCGGCTCCCCGGTGGCGATGAACTCGGTGATCACCGCGTAGAGGACGGCTCGGGCGCGTTCGGAAAGGTCTTCTGCCGACATTCCTCTTATCATGGTGGGCTTCCGGGCAGCATCCAGTCAAATGCGGCCGCCCCGGGCGGCCCCGCCGGAGTCCGAGGCCCCGCGGGCGACTGCCGGTCCCGCCCTGGCGCAGGGCTGCACTCGGACCCTGCAGGGTGGCGGAAATACGGCGAAATCCTTGACAAGTTCTGCAGTCGAAACTCATGATTCCGATCCCAGCCATTTCGCGCGGAAAATCTCGTGACCACCCTACTAGCCGTCGACGACAGCACCACCATGCGAAAGGTCCTGGAAATGACTTTCGGGGGGGAAGATTTTCGAATGGTGGTTGCCGGGGGCGCCCAGGAGGCATTGGGCAAAGTGCGTTCCGAGCAGCCCCAGGTGGCTCTCATCGACGCCGGTCTGGAAGGGACCAATGGCTATGACCTCTGCCGTCAGATCAAACAAGAAGCGCCCAACACGCGCGTGATTCTGCTCACCAGCAAACATCAGCCTTATGACCGAACCCGCGGCGCTTCCGTGGGCTCCGATGACTTCATCGATAAGCCGTTCGACACCCAGCAATTGATCGACAAGGTGGGTGCGGTTGCGCAAAAGGCGGCTGTCATGCCAGTTCGCCCTGCCACACCGACGGTCGCGCAGCCGGGCCCGGCTACGGCAGCAGCACGTCCGCGCGCGCAGACCCTCTCGTATGGGACTCCTGGGCCGGCCCAGCCCCCTGCACCGGTCGCGCCCCTCCCCGCGGCGCCGCCCGTGCGTCGCGTTACTCCCCAGCCGATGGCGCGCCCCGCTGCAGCGCCCGCGCGCCCCGCTGTTGTGCCCGCCGCCCAGCCAGCACCAGTAGCGCGTCCTCCCGTTCAGCAGCGTGTACCGGCCCAGCCGCCCGCCGCTCCGATGCCCGCAGTGGCTCCGGTGGCGGTTTCTCCGCTCGCGCGCCCAGCTCCAAGCCCCGCCGCCCCCGCTGTGCGTCCCGCCGTAGCCGCGGCCGCGGCGCGTCCCGCACCACCTGCCGCTGCGGTTGCCGCCGCGCCAGTGGCGGCAGCGGCGGTCACCGCTGGGGACGGCCAATTTGCAGAGCGACTGCGCGGGCTGGGGTTGACCAAAGATCAGGTGGACGGCGTGCTGGCGCTCTCGCGTGAAGTGGTCGAACGGGTGGTGTGGGAAGTGGTCCCGACGCTAGCCGAGACTCTGATCAAAGAAGAAATCGTGCGCTTGACGCGCGAGTAGAAGGTGGTCGTGCTTCGCGCTGTCGACAGGCACCTGGGTGGGCCGTGACGGCTATCGTGGTTTTCGAAAAGTGAAGCACAAGGGCCGTTCCTTCACGCCGGACGGATTCGAGGACCGCACGGCAGTTCTCAATCTGGACGAGCTCCAAGCGCGGCGTTCGAGCGAGCCCGACCGACATTTGCTGGTGGGTATCCACGGGTCTCAGCTCGGTCAGATTTTCCGCCTGTCCACCGAGCCCACTCGCATCGGTCGCGGGGAAGCGGAGTTACGGTTGGACGATGGGGGCGTGAGTCGGCAACACGCCCGAATCATCTGGGAAGCCAATCAATACGTGATTGAAGATCTGGAGTCGGCAAACGGCACGTTCGTGCAGGGAAGCCGCGTCAACCGCCGAATTCTTCAGGACGGAGATGTGATTCAGCTTGGCCCTTCGGCGGTCTTTCGTTATTCGGTGACCGATAAGGAGCAAGAAGAAATGCTCCGGGAGCTCTACGCGGCGAGTATTACCGACTCGCTGACCGGCGCTCGGAACCGCAAATATTTCGATTCTCATCTCGGGGCAGAGCTCTCCTACGCGCGGCGGCACAAGACCGACGTGTCCCTGGTCATGTTGGACATCGACGGTTTCAAGAACGTCAACGATACCTACGGTCATGCGGCGGGCGATGCCGTCTTGGTCCAAATCGCCGGGGTGGTCCCCAAAATCGTGCGCAATGAGGACGTCTTCGCGCGTTACGGCGGCGAGGAATTCGCTATCGTCCTTCGCAGTATCACCGTACTCGGGGCGCAACACGCCGCCGAGCGCTTGCGGCAAACGGTCGAATCCATGGTGGTAGTTTCGGGAGCTAACCAAATTCGCGTCACCGTCAGCGCCGGCTGTGCGGCGATCTCGGAGTGCGCCCAGCCCGAAGCACAAGAGCTCATTGCCAAGGCGGATCGCCGGCTATATGCAGCCAAGCACCTCGGTCGTAATCGCGTGGTTGCCGCCGACTAGTGTCCTGAGTCCACAATGTCGAACTACCGACTCGGCACACTAGCATGTTTTCTGAGCCGGCTCGGGTGACAGGTCCAGCAAGCTGATGACCACGCAAGACGACGCTGGACCCCCTTCGCTCCAGCCATCGACGGAGCAGGCAGTAGCTCCATCGCCCAAGCTCCGCTGGCGCAGGCGAGGCGCCGTTTTTGCACTCATCGGTGCCGTCCTTCCCCTCTTGATCATGTCCAGCGATCGGAACTGGGAATTCAGCGTGCCGGTTGGCCTGGTGGGGTGTTTGCTGGGAGCTTGGGGGATTCTAGACCTCTTGGGGACGTTCGACGATCCGGCGGAGTCGGTTAGCGAGCGCGTTCGGCTCAAAGCGCTGCTTCCACGAATTTTGGAATTCGTGGCGTCGGTGGTTGCAATCGTTTTTTTGGGCCGGCTGGCGGTTTTGGGAGTGCTGCCGGCTCCGGTCTTCACCCAGGCGCTGGCGTTTCCCGCGGCTTTTTTCTGGCTGTACAGCGCCCTGTTTCGGGGGCTTCGCACGCTCGGCGTCTACAGCCATGCCAAAGAGGGAGAGCGAAAGCTGCTTTCGCGCGCCGGTTTTTGGCTCATAGCGCTGACCACCGTGCTCTACCTGCCGCTGCTCGGAAGCTTCACGCTCACCGATCCCTGGGAGACGCATTACGGCGAGGTGGCTCGTGAAATGCTGGCGCGGGACGACTGGATTTCGCTCTGGTGGGCTCAAGATGGCTGGTTTTGGTCCAAGCCCATCTTGCATTTCTGGCTCCAGGCAGTGAGCTTTTCGCTGCTGGGGGTCCGTTATGGCCCCGATCAAATGATCCTGGGAGTGGTTGAGGGTAAACATCCGCAGCCCGAGTGGGCGGCGCGACTTCCGATTTTCTTAATCACACTGGTCGGCGTTTATCTGATTTACAAGGGGGCGTCGCGCGCTTTTGGACGGCGCGCCGGGCTGCTCGGCGGAGTGGTGCTGACCACCATGCCGTATTGGTACTTTCTCGCGCATCAGTCGATGACCGATATGCCGTACCTCGCGCCGCTGACCGCCGGCATGGGCCTTTTGCTTTTGGGATTCCATACCGATCCGGAGGCGCGGGTGCGCGTCTACGAGATCACCGCGGGCTCTCGCAGTGTCCGGTTATCCGGATATCACCTTTTGTTCGGTCTGGTGATCCTGTGCCTTTTGCCGCAGGTACTCTATTTGGTCTCACGGAATCTGACCATTTCATTGGGCACGGCCCCGTACCTCCGCACCCACCTGGACCAATTCTTTTCGGGTTCCGGGGGTGGGAACTGCGGCTTGCCGGGTAATGCGGCCTGTCATGGGGAGCTTCCGGTTGACCGTTCATTGCAGCCGACTACGGCTGCGCTGATCTGGGCAGCGGTGGGGGCGATTCCTTTGCTCAGCACCCGGACCGAACGACGGCTTCAGCGGTTGTATTTCCTCGGGGGCTGGCTGTGCGTGGTTCTGAGCGCCATGGCCAAGGGCGCGCCGGGATTGGTCCTGCCGTTATTTACAGTTGCCGTGTACATCCTGGCCACCCGACGCTGGCGCGACCTCTTGCACCTAGAGCTTGGCGGTTTGGTCATGCTCAGCGCGTGTCTCTTACTGCCTTGGTACGTGCAAATGTTCATGCGGCACGGGCCGCCTTTCACCGACCAGCTCATCTTTCAGCACATGTACCGCCGCGCTTTCGTGCATGTGCACGATACCAACGCGGGCGACGACGTGAGCTTTCGTTATTACGTGTGGCAGCTCGGATATGGGCTTTTCCCTTGGACCGGCCTGGCCGCCGCCGGGTTAGCTTGGTGGGTTCGCGGTGACCGAGAAGGGGGCGACAACCGGTCGGGAGCCATGACGTTTCTAGGGCTTTGGTTCATCGTCGGATTTGCGCTTTTCACGATTTCGCTCACCAAATTCCATCATTACATAGCGCCCGCCGTACCGCCCCTGGCGATGTTGGTCGGGGTCTTGCTGGATGATCTCATGCAGCGCCGTTCCAGCAGCGCGCATGGCATCGAAAGCGGCGAACCCGGGTTTAACCCGGCTCGCTATAAGAGCGTGCTGTTGTCTTCAATAGCTCTTGCTTCCAGTGTGCTTTTGCTTCTGGCAGGGCGCGACCTGTCGCTCAAAAAGCCCGCCGCGGGCGGATACGCGTCGGCCCGCCTGGTGAATCTGTTCAGTTATAACTACACCCGACCCTGGCCGGAGTCCTTGGACTTCAGTACGGCTTGTTTGGTGTTCACCTTCTTGTCGGCGGGTGGTTGCCTCCTATTGGTGGTTCCAAGATGGCGTCCCGCGATGGTGGTTTTCCTGGTGGCGCTCGGAAGCGCGTGGAGCGCCTGGGGGCTCGACGTGTACCTGTTCAAAACCGCGCCGCATTGGGGCCAGCGCAACACCATCACCACCTACTACCTTAATCGATCCGGCCCATCCGAGAAGCTGGTTGCCTACCAAATGAACTGGAAAGGCGAAAACTTTTATACTGGAAACCGAGTTCCGGCTTTCGTCTCGACGGGAGACGCGTTCAAAAGCTGGGTCGCCAAGCAAAAACAACAGGGCACTCGCGTGCTCTTCTTCACCACGGAACAGGGGCGCTTGAGCACGCTCAAAGCCGAGCTCGGTCCTCTCAAGAGCTTCAAGCTTTTGACCACCAAGGAGCAGAACAACAAATTTTTCTTGGCGCGAGTGGAGCTCTGAGTGGCGACCGGATGAGGGAATCGGGAGAGGGCGAGAACTGATCAGGACCTGACGCTTGCGGACGCTGTGGGGCTCGCGATCATGCGTCAGCGGCGCTCGCGTAGCTGCTGGTCTACCGACCACCAACTGGGCTTGACCGGCATTCCACTCATCATCCACGAGACATAGTTCGCTCTTTGAAATAGGTCTCCAGATCGTCCAACAGACTTTCCAAAGTGTGCG
>DASXTY010000879.1:0-11541 GCA_036505155.1 Polyangiaceae bacterium
GTCAGGGGCGCGACGGCGCACACCATCGTCGAGATTGCAGAAAAAGACGGATACGACCTGATCGCCATGGGCACCCACGGTCGTAGCGGCTTCGAACGTCTGCTCCTGGGCAGCATTACCGAGAAGGTGGTGAGACGCTCCACCGTGCCGGTGCTGACGGTCCGCGAAGCAAGTAGCGGTTGACGCGTAGCGGCTTCAATATGCTAGTACTAGCGTACCGATATGGATGTAGCGCGACAAGCCATCGACATATTTCTTCACCTGGATAGGTATCTCAGCGCCTGGCAGAATTCGATGGGCGGCTGGCTCTATTTGCTGCTCTTCGTGGTGGTCTTTTGCGAAACCGGTCTGGTGGTGACACCCATCCTGCCGGGTGACTCGCTTTTGTTCGCCGCCGGTGCGCTGTGCGCGTTGGAAGATTCGCCGCTAAAGCTGGGCTGGCTCATCGCGCTCCTGGTACTAGCGGGGGTTTTGGGGGACGCGGTGAATTACTCCATCGGGTATCGAGTCGGCCCCAAAGTGTTCACCCGTGAAAGCTCATGGCTGTTGAACAAAAGGCACTTGGTTCGAGCCCAGGCTTTCTACGAAAGATATGGCGGTAAGACCATCATCTTGGCGCGCTTCATGCCCATCGTTCGCACTTTCGCGCCGTTTGTCGCGGGAATTGGCAAGATGCGCTACCGGCGCTTCTTCGTCTTCAACATGACAGGAGCCATTGCCTGGGTAGCCGCCTTCACCACGCTGGGGCACCAGTTCGGGACGCTCCCGGTGGTAAAGCGCAATTTTCAGCTGGTGATCCTGGCGGTGATCGCGCTTTCGGTGCTTCCCATAATAGTGGAAACCGTGCGCGAGCGCCGTCGGAACCCGGTTAACCCTGAAGCGAGCCCGGAAGTGGCCGCCGATCCCGAGTCCACCGCCGACAGCTGACCATCACTCAACGCGGGCGCGTGCCCGGCCTGAGTCGCTGCTTGGTGCGCTCCCGACTTTTAGAGCTTTCCACCGGGAGGTCGTCGAGCCTTACCGATTGCCCCTCTCCGGACAACGCCGGCTGTAAGGCCGATGGTGTGGTCTCCGCAGCGGGCAAGGAAGAGCCGTGCTCCGGCGCCAAGATCGAAGGGCTACCGCCTGGTTGCGCCTCCCCACCAGCCGCATTCTCGCCGCCTCGAGACAGTAATACCGAGAGCAACCCACCCAGGCCAAACGCGACCAAGCAGGCAATCCCCCAAACCGCCGCGGACTTGAGCTTCTTATTGCGGACGTATCGGGACTCGTCCTGTTTGAGGCGGCGCCGAACCGCCTCAACCGTCTTGCGGTCGCGAATAACCAGAGTCTTTTCGCTGGAACCGCGGCCACGGCGCCTGCGCCCGGCGCTTCGATCGCTGATGATAACACTGGCCGCCTCCGACTTTACTCTGGTTCTCGGCTTGGCGGTGTGCGGGTCGCTCTGCTGGGCAATAATGGCGTCGTCGCCGAGCTCGTCGATACCCTCGTCGTCGTCATGCAGGTTAGGTCCAGCGTCTCTTCGGGTCAACGGAGCACCTTGCCGATCCGCCAGCCGCAGCGGCGCGATACCATAGCTGTCGAGAGCCCTGGACGCCAGCCGCGACCGCCACCGAACCCGTAGAAGCCCGAGCCAAAAAGGCTCTGCCCGGAAAGGCCAAACGGTTTTAGGAATCTCCGGGAGATCATGGTAAATTTTTCGGATGTCCGCGGACGAGGCCGTCCTGATCGTCGGCGACGATTCTAGCCAGCCCTCGCTCACCGATCTGCTGGCTGCGGCCGGTCTGGTAACTGAGGTCGTCTCGGAGCCTGACGACGCGCTCCGATGGCTGGAGTCACGGGTTCCAGGGGTCATCGTGCTCGACTCGCCGGACTCGGATCCGAAAGGCTTCGACTTCATTCGCGAGGTTCGCAGCCGACCGCATTTGACCGATGTGTCGATGGTGGTGCTGAAAGAGCTTGGGTCGGAGGACGAAGTCGACCGTATCCTCGCTGCAGGGGCCGATGATTGTGTAGTGAAGCCGTTTCGTCGCTCGGAGATGGTCGCGCGTATTCGAAGTCAGCTGCGAATGCGTGAATATGTCCGTCGGCTCAATCGCCGCGAACGCGACCAGCAGACGGTCCTGGAGCTCACCCAACTGCTGGCATCGACTCCCGACATCCGAGACGCGCTTTTCACCGTGGTTCAACGAGTTGCGGCGGTGGCGCAAGTCCACCGTTGCAGCATCGTTCTGACCAGCGAGAACGGAGACCAGGGTTACGTGGTTGCCAGCAGCGACGATGAGACCATGTGCGCGCTGTCCATCGATACCGCTAAATACCCGGAGATCCGCGAAGTGTTGTCCACCGGGCTGCCTCTGGTTATTCAGGACGCCGGCCAGCACCCCTTGCTGGAGGCGGTCCGCAAGCAGGAGCCGGCAATGACTTTCAGCTCCATTGCATTGACGCCGATCCTCCGAAAACAACATCGTCTGGGCGTAATCTTCATGCGCTCCAGAGCTACTGCGGCGTTCGGCGATCACGAAATGTCTTTGGTCAGTACGGTCGCTAACGCTCTGGGTATCGCACTGCAAAACGCCACCATCTTGCGTTCGATGCGGGACGAGACTCGACAGAACGTGTCGGCGCGGGTGGAGGCCGAGCGGCGGGTTCGGCTGTTTCAAAGATATGCCGATTTTTTCGAGAGCGCGGCGGATGGAATGGTGGTGATTGGCGGCGGTGGCGCGGTGTTGCTGTCGAATCCGCGCGCCCGCGAAATTACCGGCTTCAGCGAGGGAGAGCTGATGCAGCAGGGACTAGCCGACTTGTTGAGCCCAGAGGAGCAAGATCGCGCCCAGCGCCTTTTGCGGGGTTTTTCTGAAGGGATTTACCCCCGTGGAGTCGACATCACGATCATTAACCAGGCGGGCAGCCGCATCGTCATCAATGTGAGCTTCAGTTCCGTGCTGCACGAGGACGAAGTGGTGCTTTTCAGCTTCCGAGACGTGACTCTGGAACGCAAGACAGCCGTCGAGCTACGGCAGACAAAAGAGTTCCTCGAGCGCGTGATCGACAGCTCGGTGGACGCGATCGTTTTCTGCGACTTGGACGGCATCGTGCTTTTGTACAACCGCGCCGCCGCGCGCATTTTCCGCTACGCTCCGCACGACGTGATCGGGAAAATAAATGTGGATCGACTTTATCCTGCCGGCGTTGCTCGAGACGTGATGCGCATGATCCGCAATCCCGAGCTGCACGGTTACGGAAGGTTGGAAGATTACCGGGTTGACATGCTGACATCCGACGGCGAGCGGGTTCCGGTCGTGCTTTCGGCGGCGCTGGTCATGCAAGATGGGCGCCCTGTGGGATCGGTCGGCATATTCACCGACATTCGAGACCGGCTGCGCATGCAGGCCAGCCTTTACCAGGCGCAGGAAGAGCTGGCCGCACGGGAGAAGCAGTCCATCGTAGCCGAGCTCGCCGGCGCGGCAGCTCACGAGTTGAATCAGCCGCTCACCAGCGTCATCGGGTACGCGGAGCTTCTCAAGCGTGGGCTCAAGTCCGACCCTCACCTGCAAAACGCCGCGGAAATCATTATCAAAGAAGCAGAACGCATGGCGGAAATCGTGCGCAAGGTCGGCACCATCACCAAATACGAAACCAAGACTTATGTCGGGGGGGCCAAGATCCTGGACCTTGAAAAGGCCAGCGAGCGCGGAGGATAGCCGTGACCCACGACCCCTCGCGCGTTTCGGAGAGCCCCACCTCGCAGGTCGCGGCCCCGTCCACGCGAAGAATTACGCCCGCGGAAACCCAGGAGCTCCTGGTTCTGGAAAAGTTGCTCCATCTTTCGCTTGGGTTTTCCATAGAAGCGGACGTCGAAGCCATCGTGAGCCGATTCGTGGAAGGGCTCGGAGAGCTGGCGCCGAACCTGGCGATTGGAGTTTGTGTGGTTTCTCCGGATGGCAGCGGTTCGCGAGTGTTCTATCGGCTGCCGTCGGGAGCCAATCCGGACCCGGGTCGCGATCCGACTCGACTCTTCCCTGGTTTCAGTCATGAGCGGGTCATTGCGATTGACTCGGATAACGCCGGCTCCACCCTGCACCTAGCCTGCGACGATCCGGAAGAGCTCGCCGACCGAACGCGGATCTTCGATCGCGCGGCGCCGGTACTTTCGGCGGCGCTCGATCGGTCCAGGGCTTTCAGGAGCGCGCGCGAGTCGAGCGACGGCTTGCGACGGCTCCAGGCCCGGGTGATCCAGGCCGAAAAGCTGGGCTCGCTGGGCCAGATCGTGGCGGGGCTGGTGCACGAGCTGAATAATCCCCTGACCTCGATCCTCGCCTATACGGATTATTTGAAAAAGAAGATGGAGCGTTCCCGGGACGGCGGCGTTCTGGATGAGGACCTCGAGCGCCTGCGAAGAATTGACGAGGCCGCCCACCGCATCTTGAAGTTTTCTCGTGACCTGGTGGCTTATGCCCGGCCCACTCAGGACATCCCGGGAGTGGTCAGGCTGCACGAGGTTCTCAACCAGGCGCTGGTGTTTTGTGAGCACGAATTCGCTCCAGTCGGCGTGCAGGTGGAGCGAGATTTCGCCGAGTCCTTTCCTCCGGTCCTGGGTATCGCAGGCCAGCTGACGCAAGTGTTCGTCAATCTATTCACCAATGCCGTGCACGCGATGCGAGGGCGCGAGGGCCGCCTCACTGTTTCCGTGAAGCTCGCGGATAATCGCGACGCGCTGGTAGTCGAGGTCAGCGACAATGGCGCCGGGATCAGCGCCGAAGACATGAACCAAATTTTCGAGCCTTTCTTCACCACGAAAAGGGACGACAATGGCAGCGGGCTCGGGCTTTCCATCGTCCGCGACATCGTGACCGCCCACGGCGGGAGCCTTTGGGCCCGCAGCACCCCCGGAGAAGGCAGCGTGTTTTCGGTAGTGCTACCGCTCGCCGCGATAACACAGAGTCTTTTACCGCCCGGGCCGCGCTAATCTGTCCGCACCTCGCCCTGGCGAACGGCTCGATGGCTAACTGCTAACGGCTATGACGCCCCCTCCGGCGGACCCGAGCTAGGGGTCTCCTCGTAAACCGGCAGGGTCAATTCCAATGCGTTGCCCGAGGTGCCGTCGGAAATTTCGCCAATTCGGATTTTGCCTCCTGCAGCCTCGGCGCACACACGCGCGCAGAATAGTCCGAGGCCGCGACCGTAACGACCCGCGGAGGTGTTCTTGGCAGCCGACTGGCCTTGTGCCAGAAAAGCGCGATCTTTCCATTCCTCGGTCAGCCGCGGACCGGCGTCTTCGATGCGAACCGAACAGTGCTTACCGCGCGTCAACACGTGTACGCGGACCGGCTGGCGAACGGGCGAATATTGTATGGCGTTACGAATCAAGTTGTGTAGGGCGCGATCCAGCTTTTCGCGGTGCGCTGTGGCCCGAACACCCGAGTCCACACCGCCGAGCTCCAGCGGGACACCGTGGGTGGCTGCACAGGTCCGAGTTCGTTCGAGTGCTTCGGAAACCACCGGCGCCACCAGCACCGGACCTTTGGGCGTTTCCTCGCCCCCCAACACCGATGCCAGCGCTTCCAAATTATGGATGATGTGGTCCAGCCCGTCGCAGCTTCCAAGCATATCCTCCACCGCTTCAGGGAAGGTTCCCCCGGCAGCGCGCGCGTCGACCTGCATGAATTCCAGGTTGGCCTGCACCGCGCAGAGAGGGTTTCTTAGATCGTGAGCAATCAGTCGCAGCAGAGCGACCAGGGTATCCGGCTCAATTTGCTCCGCCAAGTCCTTGCCTCATTGAAAAGTAACTTCTCCTTTTAACGCGGATCGGTGGCAAACGCCAGGGATTCTGAATTTCGGAGGGTTTTTTTGCGCTTTCTCCTCACACGCCATGCGCGGCGAGAAACTTCAAGATCCGATCGGCTACCTCGCGGCGGTGCTCCAAAGGCGCAATATGCGTACCGCCGGGTATCATGGCCAGCTCGGCTTTCGAAATGGCCCGGGCCATTGCCTCCGCAACATAGGGAGGCGTGAAAGAATCGCGATCGCCCGCGATCACCAGCACCGGCACGTCAATTCGCGATAACATGTCCTCGGCGGAGTGCTCGCCCGCGTACAACAACATGCGGAGGAACATGGGGAAGTCGACATGCGCGGCGTGCTGAAAGTACGGCTCGATATCCTCGACCCGCACTGCCTTGGCGTCGATTTCGCCCGTGAGCGCTGCAATTCGGATGGCGGCGCGCGCCGGAAGTCGGGACCAGAGAGCTCGTGCAATTTTGGGGTGGCGGCCGGCAAAATCTAAAAGGTTGGGTAACACCGACGCCAGCAAATCGGTGCCGTGAAAAGTATGGGTGACTTTGCCAAAGCTGCCGTCCATTAAGACCATCGCTCGCACGTTGGTGGCGCGAATGCGGTAGGCCTCGAGCGCCACCTGGGTGCCGAAAGAGTGACCCACCAAGACTACCGGCGGGTCGCCTAGATGGCGGCGCACTGCATCCAGATCCGACGCGTGCGCGGCAACATCGATGCACCGCGGGTCCGCGGGCAACGCGCTGCGCCCATGTCCTCGGTAATTCCAATGCGCAACCGAGAGCTTCCGCCCCAGATCCGTCCACAGATACTTGTAGATGAAACCATCGCAAACCAGGCCGTCGGTCAGCAGCGCAAGCGTGGTCGACGGGCCGGGCCGATAACGGACATAAAGCCGTGTCGCATCGCGGCCGAGCGCGAACGATTCTTCGACGCGAGCCTCAGCCGGCGTCGTCCTCTTCGTCGTCACTGATGTCGTTGACGCTCGGAATCTTCCGGATCTCGAGGCGAGCCATCTTCCACGCGCGCTGAACGACCCATGACAGCGATCGGTCCAGCCGAGCGGCTTCGTCCTTGATCTCCTGAAGCATGGCTTCGGGGAAGTACAGACTTTGTTTGCGCTTGTCGCTGCCGCCCTTGCCGGCGTCGTTATCAGCCACGGAACCTCGACGGGGTGTCCACTGGGTGTAGGTTGGTGTCGGCAGACACCCTCTGACTGGGTACTAGCACCTACAATGCTACAGGATCAATGGGGGTCAGCCCGACGCCCGCCCCGGCAGGGGTCGAGCGGCCTCAGGGCAAAAAAGGCGCTCGGGTCGCTGCGCGTCTATCCTTTGTGGGATGCTGGTTTTTAAGCGAGTTTTTAGGTCGTGTCTGCTGGTGATGTGTTCGTTCGTCGCTGGGGCGCTCCTCAGTCGCGCCTCGGCCTCCACGCAGGACAGGGACCCGTACCAGATGCTAAATCAACTGGCTCGGGTTCTGGTGCTGGTCGAAAACGAATACGTCGAGCCAGTGGATCGGCAGCGCCTTATCGAAGGGTCGATCAAGGGAATGGTAGCCGAGCTCGATCCGCATTCCTCGTACCTGCCCCCGAGCGACTATTCCATCCTCTTGGCTGACACCGAGGGACGTTTCGGCGGGATCGGCGTGGAGGTGGACTTCACGGGCGAGTTGGTAACCGTCATCGCTCCCATCGAGGGATCCCCCGCCGACCGCGGCGGAGTTCGGCCGGGCGATCAGATCATCGCCATTGACAACCGCAGCGTAGAGGGGCGCTCACCAAACGATCTGGTGCGGGCGATGCGCGGCAAGCCGGGCAGCCGAGTAGGGCTTACCCTCCGACACAAGGGCGATGACCGATTAGTCACGGTGACGCTTACCCGTGAGGTCATCTCCGTTGCAAGCGTAGCGAACAAGTTGCTCAAGGGCGGCGTCGGATACCTGCGAATCAAGAGCTTCCAAAGTGGAACCCACACTGAATTGCTGGACGCATTGGCCAAGCTCCGGGCCCAAGCCAAGGGAAACCTCCAGGGCGTTCTGCTCGACCTGCGAAACAACCCAGGCGGGCTGGTGGACGAGGCGACTGCTGTCGCAGACGAGTTTTTATCCGGCGGCGTGATCTTCACCACTCGCCGCCGAGGCAAGGTGGTTGATGAGGTGCGGGCTACGCGTTCGGGCTCGCTGCAAAGTGGGCCACTGGTGACGCTGGTCAATGAATACAGCGCCAGCTCGGCGGAGCTGGTTGCCGGCGCTTTGCAGGACAATCATCGTTCGACCGTGGTGGGAGCGAAAACCTTCGGCAAGGGCTCGGTGCAGTCCATCGTCGACCTGCCCGGCCATGCGGGACTGAAGCTCACCACCATGCGATATTACACACCGAGCGGGCGTACCATTCAGGCGCAAGGCATCCAGCCGGACGTGCTGGTTGATTCCGGTTACGGGGCGGACCAAGGTCAGAACCTGACGCGCGAAGAGGACCTCGAGCATCACTTATCGCCCGAAGGGCCTCGCACGGCGAGCCCCCGAGCCGTTTTGCGGGCTCCCGCGGGTGTCGAACGGGGCGCAGCGAGTGAAGATACCCGGCTCGGCGTATCGCGCGACATACCCGTAGATCCGACTCAGTCACGCGACTTTGCACTGAGCGTGGCCTATCAGATTGTGACGGGGGTGCAGCGACGGCGCTGAAGCTAATTCAACTTTTTCGGATCACTTCCAAACGGATCGGATCCCTTGTCGAGCAGAATCACGACAGCGCGGTGAGAACCGGCTGGCGCCGGCCTCCCCTCCTCCAGTACGCGCATCATGAACAAGCCTTCGTCGCGCACCGATGGCTTGATGGCCACCAAAAGAGCCGGCAGCGCATCCAGCTCTCCGGCCTTCACCGTGGTGCTCGCTGAAGCTTCAGTCCGGGGCGCCTGTGGAGCAGACGGCGCACGCGGGACCGCAGGTTGAGCGGCCTGGCTCTCTTGGGGCTCGGGGCGGCGCGCGGATGCGGTGGGTAGGGAGGGCGCACGCTCCGGTGCCGCGGGCGACGGCTCCGACGCCTCAGCGATAGGCGCCGTTGGCTGCGAGTCACGCGCCGCTGCTTTTACACTGACCAGGTCTGCAGCCTTGCGTGCGAGCTCGAGCGCTCGCATATCGTCGCCAGCCTGTTCGGCAGCGTCGGCGGCACGGCGGAGCCATCGCACCGCCTCCTCTCCGTCTCCGGATATCCACAGGGCAATGGCGGTCTGCAGAGCTGTGGAAACGTCATCCGAGTCGCCGTCTTGGGGAACCGGAAATTCAGGAGCAGGCGATGCCATCACATACCTCGCATTTTTGAAAACTCATTCCCGCTCTGCGACCTTTAGCTCGTGGAGCAGCGTTCGAGCCTCTTGGTTTTCTGGATTCGCGCTGACAGCTTTGTTGACCAGCATGCGCGCCTTGGTCACATCCCCGGCTTCGCGGGCCAAGCGACCGAGCTGATAATAAGCGAAGGATTTGGTCTCCAAGCCGGCCGCCTCATCACCGCCCGGCGCCATGGTAATTGCTAAGAAAGCTCGGTTGGCGACTTGGATTTGGTCGAGATCCAGCGCGACCAGACCAAGCAAGGTGCACGCTTCGACGTTACTCTTGTCCGATTCCAGAGCCGCCAGCAGGGCATCGAAAGCATTGAACAGGTCGTCGCTCGCCAGATAGTTACCCGCCATTTCGCGGTGGAGCTCGCTGAGCTCTCTGGACCGCTGTCCCTGACGCGAGGCGGCGGTGAGCTCTAAGACGCCGAGAGCCCCAGCTGTATTACCCGCTTGACGAAGCAGCCGAGAAAGCTGCCGCGCTGCCGCTATGTCTTCCGGCCCCAGGGCGTGAGCTCGTTCCAGCACGGTGACGGCCTCGGCTCGGTTCCCGCCATGCTCGAGCAACAGCTCGCCCGCTCGGCGTAACCAGGCTGCGGCTGACGGGTCCTCAATAGCCTGAGCCTTGCGAATCAGCACTTTTGCAAGCTCTAACGGAGCACCCGCCTGTTCGTGGATTTTTTCCAAGCATGCCCAGAGCTCTGGGCGACCCGGCTCGGCGGCGAGCACCCGTTCCAAATCCTCCCGGGCGGCAGCCGGTTCACCTGATCGTTCGCACGCATCAGCCAGATTCAACGCGGCTAGAACCAGCGCGTCGCCTTGCTCGAGAGCCAACAGGCGCCGATGTGCCGCGATGGAAGCCCCCCAGTCCTGATCGGCGACCGCCAACGACGCGAGCTTGCTCAGAGCCGGAATGTGCTCCGGACTGCTCTGCAGGAAGCTCTGCAGCCGCTCGCGCGCTTCCGCAGTCCTGCCCTGCGCCTTTAACAGATCTGCCAGCCGCAGTGTCAACACCCCTCCCTGGGCCGGCTGCGCGCGGGCTATCGCACTGGACAATGCTGAAGCCAACTCGTCTGCGTGTTCTCCCGAGAGCGCGTGTGACTGTTCCAGGTCCGCGAGGGCTTCATCGTGTTGCTCGGCGGCCTGATGAACCAGTGATCGCTGGTAGTACAGCCACTGGTCCGAGGGAGAAACGGCGAGCGCGTTGTCCAATACTTCCAGCGCGGCTCTGTGCTGTCCGCCGTTCCGGTAAGCGAGCACCAGCCGCGCGAGCAGCTCACGGTCGTCCGGTTGAGCGTCCAGCGCCTGCCGCAAGAGATGGCTGAGCTTGGTCCACTCGCCGAGCTCGTCATAATAACGCATCAGGTCGGTGCGAAGCTCCCGGTTCTGGGGATCGAACGAAAGGCCGATCTCCAGGGCGCGCAACGCAGCGGCTGGATCTCCCTGTTTGGCGCGGAGCTTCGACACGCGCAGTGAAAGATCCGCCGCCCTAGCAGGAGGTTCGACCGGGAGCAAGCGTTCCATCAGCCCCGCCAGCCGGTCGGTTTCTACCTCGGCAGCCTCGGCCACGCGCACGGCTCGACTCAGCACATCGGGCTGCGTGGGATCCAGCTCCAGACACCGCTCGTAAACCTCCAGCGCTTCCAGCGGTCGCCCGGAACGTTCCAGCAAGGTGCCCAGACCGGTGGATGCTTCGACGGCTTGTGCCGCATCGCCAGCCTGCAGGGCTCGCTCCAGCTTGTTGCTCAGCATGGTCAAAAGCTCATCGGTGCGACCTTGGGCAGCAAGCATCGGGGACAATAACGCGGCAGCCTCATCTGCCAGTGGGTCTTCGTCGAGCACCTTACGGAGCAGCCGCTCCACCGCGCTCCTCTGATCGGGTTGCGCAGCCAGAATCTTGGCAGCTTGTAGGCGCACCCATGAGCGCGACTCTACATCCTCGAGCCTGGATATCGCCTGCTCTGCCAAATGAATCAGCTCCGATTCCTGCCCCAAAGCCTGGCCGATCTCCATAAGCTCTTGCCAGCTTCCGCGCTCGGATGGCACCTGCTCCAGCACACGTTCGCAAATCTCCAGCGCGCGCCGACGACTGGCTTCGTCGCCCATGCGAACACAGGCGTGAGCCAGCTGTAGCCAGCCGGCCACCCCAAAGTCACCCGAGGCCGACGCTTGATTCCACAGGACATCGGCTGAAGAGCGCATACGCTCCGCCAGCTGCTGGTCTGGGTTTCCCGCGTCGACGTACACCGCGGTGAGCTCGTCCAGAGCTGCGGCGGCTGCTGAGGGCGTCGGCGCGTGTTCGAGTCGCGACTCGACAGCCCGAAGCAAAAGGTCGAGCTTCCCCCGTGCGCGACGCGACCGCTCCAGCCGCAGCGCGTCCCGCTCGTCGTTCAGCGCTGCTTCGAAAGCGGATTCG
>DASXTY010000880.1:0-2696 GCA_036505155.1 Polyangiaceae bacterium
GACCCGGTAATCGGCGGCGGCAGCCAGCACCTTGGGCAAGATATGAATGTCGCCAACGGTGTTGAGAAAAACGCCCGGCCGGCTCAACACCCAGTGCACAGCGCGCAGAATGTCCGCCTCTGCCTCCAGCGGGCGATACCAGGTAGCGCGGGTCTGTGCCACATCACCCCAAGGGCCGCGACAGATCGACTTCATGGTTTGCACCGCGACGTTGCGCTCGCGGCACAACCCGTGCAACGCCTCGAATGCGGACGCGTATTCGGCATTTTGCATCATGACGAAGTTATACGGCAGCAAGACGGAATCGAAATCGAATCGCTCCAGCGAGCGCAGGTGCATCTTGGGCGCGACGGCTTCGTGACCGGTGACGCCGACGAACCGCGTGAGCCCCTGCTCACGTGCTTCCACCAGAGCTTCCAGCGCGCCTTGGGGACCCATGGCCGTTTGCCACTCCGCTTCATTCACCAAGCAATGCAACTGAAGAAGGTCGACGCGGTCCACGCGCAACCGTTCTAGTGAACACCGAATCTCATCTCTAGCTTTGGCGTAGGTGCGCTCCCCAGTTTTGGTCGCCAGAAAAAAACACCCCGGGTACCGGCCGAGAGCCGCGCCCAAAAGTCGCTCCGACTCTCCGTAGCCGGCAGCGGTGTCAATGTGGTTCACACCATATTCGAGTAGCAGCTCCAGCGTCCGATCGGTTTCTGCCTGACTCACGGCAGCCAACGCGGCGGCTCCAAAAATCGTTTTGGTGCTTTGGTGGCCCGTGCGTCCGAATGGTTGAGTTGCGATATTCACGGGCTCAACTTTCTCACCACGAGCACCGGAATTTCAAGGGGATCGGTGGGGAAAAGGGACTGCACCCCCCACCGGAAGCGGGAGCGGGAGCGGAATGGGGACCGGATTCGGGAGCGGAGTCGGTGTTTCGGGCTTGGCTGATCGTCCTGCGGGAGCGCGCACACGGCGCGCCAGCGCAGCATCAGACGGCAAAGTACGGCGGGGCGCTGTCACGCCGTCTGCGCGATGGAGGGCATGACGCTCAGCCAACCCCAAACACCGCATTGCATCCAAGCTAAAGCGATGCCGGCACTTCACTCCCTGCCCTCCATTACCAACCCCGCATCGATCAACCCCAGCCACTGCCGCTGCCGCGCGAGGTGGTGCGCAAACGTCGGCGATTCTAGGAGCACCCCGCATTCGGTGTTCTGTTGCTGCGCTCGGCGGGTGAAATTCGCGCTGTGATGAGGGCGGCCTCGCCGTCCACGACCACGCACTTCGCGTGCATGTTGAATCTGGGACGGGGCGTGAGGGCGCGCGCATGGCAGTAGGCGCGGGGCCGTGGCTCACCGAAGGGCCACACCTGTCCCATGATCGCCCGGACCGCCTCGTTTCCGTACGCGATGGGGTCGGGCAGGGTTTCGGCGGCTTGCTCGATGCGGATGAGGCCGACAGGACCCTTGTCCGCGCGGTCACCCGAAAAGATCCGGAGCGAGAGGCGTGGTTGACAGCGGTGTAAAGAATGGGCGTTTTCAAACGGGGGTGCAGCGCTGGCTGCCCCATTTCGTTCCTTTCGAACCGTTTCAGCTCGGAGCGTCCGCATTGACAGCGCGTTGGGCTGAGCTGCTCTCGGTAGTCGATCAGGGTCCGTTGGGGCTAAACGGAGAGCTGGAGAGCTCAGTGCGCTAGTGCGCACCCCTTCCTTGTTCCAGCTCCGCCTCGAGCTCAGCCGCATACTTGGGGAAATCGCGTTTCAGCTCGAGGTAGAGCTGACGCGCTTGCGGCTTTTTTCCGAGCGCGCCGGTGACGACCGCCAAGTTGACCAGCATTTTCGGATCCTTGGGCCATCGCACGCGTCCGCTTAGAAGAACCTGCTCGGCGTCGGCGAGGTTTCCGCCGTTGACGTACGCGTGAGCCAGGCCATTGGTGGCGCGGCGCCCGAGCTCGGCATCCGATGACGCACGGCGCAAAGCTTCTCTATAGGCGCCGGCGGCTGACGCCCAGCTCGCCCGAGCCTCCAGAGCCTGCCCGAGCTGATAGGGCGCAACCGGCGATTCGCGGGTCTTGGCCGTCGCGTCTTCGAACAGCGCGACGCTATCGGAAAACAACACGGCTCGCCTCTCGGTTGCGATTGCAAGCGCTGCGGCGGCGAACGCGAAGAGCGCGAGAGCCAGTTCATTGCGTGCAAGCCACGCTGCTCCGACCGCAGCCGCACCGACCGAAAGCAGCAGGTATCGATCGGCCATGCGGTTTTCGAGCGGAAAAACGAGCTGACTCACGGGCAGCAGCGGCACCAGGAACCAAGCAAGCGCAAACAGCAATTGCCGCTCATCCCGTCGTCGCCAGAGCGCGATCCCCAGCAGGCCCCAGCCGACCAAGACGACGTAGCCCGCCAACGCGGGCAAGTCCCAGGTGCTGCGGGTTGGAACATCGTAAATAGCGCTCAGGCTGGCTGGCCAGATCAGCGCTTGTAGATAGCGAAACCACACCGGCCCCATGGTGATCAAGGCGGTGGCCCTCGAGCCTCCCGCCAGCTCGGTCGTCATCCCGACGTTGGAGCCGACCGCGATGTGGAGCGCAGCGGCCACCAGAGAAACACCAATCGAGCCGAGGTAGAGGCGCAGCTCGGGCCGCCTTCGCAGCCAGAAGTCCTGCGCCAAGAGCAGTGCGGGCGCAATCACGGTCACGGACTTCGACAGGCA
>DASXTY010000881.1:0-6412 GCA_036505155.1 Polyangiaceae bacterium
ATTTATCCGCACACCGGCCGCGCGGTGCTGCTTCGCGACGGCTATCTGTACACGGATAACCCCGATTTCGCTTATGTGCTGGTCTCGTTCGTCGGGGTCGAGCACCTGTTCGACGAGCCACAAATATGGATCCAGCGAGGAGAGCGACTTTACACGGCCACACGAATACCCACCGGGAGCTACGTTTACGATGACGGGCTGGAGGCGGGAAAGCCGGTGAAGCTCATCCTGTTCGACCGACTCGGGACGGGCGCACCACCGCCAGCCCTTCATCGAGATCTGCGCTCACTGCGTTACCGTTTGCATTTCGATCGAATGGAGATAAGGCACGCTACCCACGACTTTTTACTCGCAGACCTGAGTTACGGCGCTATCACGGTTCCCACCGTGCTGAGCGCCCAAGGTCCACGCCTGGAGCTCAAGTGTGAAGCGGTTCCCCCCGACCGAGCGGTCGACCTGTCTCTTTTCAGAGACATCGCCGCCCGACGTCAGCGCGCCGTACAGGCACTGCGCCAAGTGATGCTGAGTGAAATCGACGAAAAGCTGCCCTTCGACGAGCCTTACAAGGAGTGGGGACAGCAAGACGGCATTTTGCGACAAGCCTGGATGAGCCATTACCAGCTGGGTGAACAGAGGTTCGAATTCAATGGGGACGACTACTACGTGTTCGATCTTAAAGGACGTCCGCGCGTGCCCCAGGTTTGCGTGGATTTTTTGACGGACACCTTCGAACGCGCCAGTGGCACGTGGTGGCGCGGGAGGGGCGGGCCACTGCAGCGGCACGTTGGCCGGCTCGACTTCGGTACGCTTCAGGATCCTCTGCTTCGTCGGGTTCCCGGTTTCATCGAGCTTGCAAGGAGCAAGCCCGACTGGTTCGACGTTTACGACACCGATCCCCGCGAGCAGATCCCCTTGAGGCGGAAAAATGAGCTTAGCAGTTACTTGCAGCGCAACTCCCACCGATATGCGCCGGGCGACATCGTCGTCATCCGCGGGTTCACCAACTTCGAGAAGCGGGGCCAGGAGCGCTTGATGCACTACCACTCGTTTTTCATTTACGAAAGCGACCCGCTGAGCGGATTTCCCATCGCGCTCGCCGGCAACGCCGGACAGCCCAGCCTTCGGGTGTGGGACACTGAAGCACGGCGCACTCCCCGGCGCGCCATCTGGCACCGCCTACGCCCGCGCCTGAACTGGCTCGAGAGCATCGTGGACTCCGGGGTCGAACCACCGACGGAACCCTTGCCGTTGACCTTCGGTCTGAGTTGATCGGTGAGCCCAAGGGGTCCGGTGTCAGGCGTCGACACCACGCTTGGCGCCGTGTTAGAGTTATCGGGTGCTGGTAAGAAGCTTCGGGCGATATTCTGTCAGTGGCACCCTCGGGCTGCTCGCGCTGGCCGCGGCGGGCTGCGGCAGGAGCTCTGTCGGCGGCTTGTCGGCGCAGTGCCACGCGGGCGACGAGCTCGAGTTGGTGCCGCTCTGCATCGGCAACGCAAAGACTCCTCCCGCCCCCAACGAGTGCAACTCCTACGAAGATGGAACTCGCGCGCGGTGGGGCGGATCCTGGGGGGATCCATCGCTCGGAGGCGTCAAGATCTTTGATGTGCGGGACATCGACTTGGAGCACGGCGGGGAGAATGTGTTCGCGCCCTGCACCTTGGACGATAGCTGCGAAGGGAAACCCACCTGTACCAAGGACGATTGCGCGCTCGGGAACGAGTGCAGTGATGGAGTGTGCGGCACGAATACTCACGGGCGCTGTGGCTTGGCAACCGCGCAGAAAGCCGTGGTCATAGAATATCGCGGTTGGAACTGGTGGGGCGGCGGTCTTTCCCTTTCGCTGGAAAATGCAACCGCTGTTGGGGCTCGTAATCCGGACGGGTCGTTCGTGCTCGTGAATGGAAAAGCCGACGATACCGCTTATGAAGGCATTGCGTTTTGGGCAATGGCGGTGGGCGATTCGGGGTGGGATTTTACGCTCACCGACGGCCAGTCCAGCGGCACCATTCCCGGGCCTGACGGCCGCAAGTGCTCCCAAGAGCCCGACGCCCCGAACGGCGATCGCTGCGGCAACAATTGGTCGTTTGCCATCAACTTTTCCCACTCCTGGAACCTGCACTGGGTCCCCTGGGACGAGATGCGACAAACCGTTAACGGCATGGTGTTCCTCAACGGCATCGACATCACCCATCTACAAGACCTCGCGCTCTTATCCCCAACCGCCTATGACGGGCAGCTCTGGATCGACGAGATCATGCTCTACCGTCACAAGCGCAAGTAGCTGTTAGCTATCAGATAACCGGTCACCACCACACGCTGGCGGACATGGTCAAAACGTCTTGGTCCGGGTGAATGGTGGGGTCGGGCTCGGGTGGAAATCCCGATTTGACGATGACCGTGGTTCCGTAGATGAACCTGGAATATTGCAGCACCAATTCGTCCGGGCTGTTCCAGTCGGTGTGAAAGATCACACGCGGCGAGATGATGTCGAAGTTTCGGTCGGGAAATGCATCGTTGGGCGTGACATGGTCGTAACGCGCTCCCATGCCCAGCCAAGAAAACATGCTGTATGTCAACTCCGCGCCGGCTTTCCACTTCAGTGTCCCGTCCAGTTCCGGGTCGAAGCTTTCGACAGCCGTGCGCATACCGAACACAGCCGCGTAGATATCCGGGCCGTGGTCTTTTAGCTCCGGAAACATCAGCCGCCGGACGCTCAACTCGTATTGGCCGCCGAGGGTGGTCAGCGCTCCATTGCCGTTGCTCAGCTGATTTTTCCCGTCCAGATATTCGCGGGTGATTTCGGCGCCTCCACGAGCGTTCAAAATCTCGATAGCGCCGGAGACGATCTTGGCATTGAATAACTCGGCACGCCCCAGCCCCACGTACAAGTGCCCGAAGGGGCCGGCGGTGAGGCGCACATCGGCTCCGTACACGTTGATTTTGCCGTCCGGCTGCAGGTTGCCGGCCACCCGGTCGTCCTGGCTGAACGCGGTAATGTAGTGGAGCCCGCCTTGAATCGTCACCGGGGCTGTGGGCTCACGGCTCAGGTCGTACGCAACGCCCGCGTGTACGTGAGTTACCAATGTGGCTCCCGAGTTCCGATCAGCAAAATCGTTCCATCCGGCAGCAATGGCACCGGAGGGAGTTCCCACACTGGCTCCGAACCCCTGTTCCAGCACCAGCGAAATGCTCTCCAAGTCCAGCGCGGCGTTTAGATTTTCTCCGATGGAGTTGATGCGCGCAATGACCGGAGTCCCATACCGTCCCTGGTCATATTCACCCATGATGCCGTAGCGACTCTTGAATCCGCCCACGTTGGCTTCTACGGCGTATTGCTGACCCAAAACCGGCGTGAGATCGAAGCTGACCCAGGCATCGCTCAGACCCAAATTGTCGGGCGGGATGTACACACCTCCGGCCGAGCTGATTTGGCGGGCGGCAATGATCAAGTTTCCTCGGATCAGCGTGGTGCCGTAGGTGAAGTCCAGCTGCACCCACGGTTTGGGGATGACGCCGGTGAACTCGAAGGAGCGGATATCTTGCGGAATGTCCGGCGGGCTGTGGATCACCAGCGAGCTTTGCCCAGGAACTGGGTTGACGCGTTCTGCAAAACCGAGACTGAGCGGCGCTTGCACATAGCCATGGAAGTTCAAAACCCAGTCATCTGCGCGTGTGGACTCGATGCCGTAGGGCTGAGCTGGAGCCGCGCTCTGATTCTGCGGAGCGCCGGGGGACATCCCCAGACGCGGGCGCTGGGCGCGCGCCTCAAAGCCCTCCGCCTTCTGTGCAAGTGCGGGACGCGTCAGGCCCAGCCCGAGCAGCAACGCGACCAGCAAACCTCGGCCTTTCATGCCAAACCTACCTTGTGGATCCAGGTGCTCCACGATGAAAGCCTTTCCAAACCACTCGGTCGCAACTTCTTTGCCATCACCACTTCATCTCCGCGCCGAGCGTTATCACGTCCAAGTCTTCCGGCGAATTGGGGTTCTCCTGATTGCCCGGGAGGAACAAATGCCCGTAACCAACATTCACACTTCCGTAGCAGTCCCAATCGCAGGTAAAACTAAGTCCTCCGCCCACCCATGCCCATTCGTCATGCGGTGTGCGAATGTTCCAGTCGTAATACATCGACCACTCCCACAGGAATAACCACCGCAGCATGGAGTAGTAGACGGCTGAGCCTACCCACCAGGTTGCGCGATCTTTGTAATCCTCGAAGGTGGTCTGGGTCGTCCAGTCATACCAGCCGGCAACCTGAGCCCAGACGCTCGACTGTTCTGAGTCATAATTCTCGCGGTTGATCATGCGGTTGATGTCAAAATTGTATTCCGCATTCAAGGCGGCAACCGTCCCGGTGCCGTTGGCGGAACCGATCTTGTTCCAGAGCACCCAGGTTGCGCCTTGGGTCCAATCGATCGCCAACCAGAAGCCATCGTGCACGGGCCAAGCGGTTTCGGTGTGGACAATCGCGCCCTGAACGATGAAAGAACCGTCATACGAAGTATCCAGATGGAGGTCCGCGGCATACAGGTCCAGGCGGCCATCCGGTTGTCGGTCCCCAGGGGCGAATATCTGCCGGCGGGTTCCGTATGAATCCACGGTACGCTCGTCGGCGGCGAAACCCGAGGCAAAATACACTTTCCCCCAGATGACGTTGTTCCAGTTGAGCCCTATGTGGTAGGTGTGCAGGGTTGTCGTGAGGTCGCGCTCGCCCCATCCCGCAAAAGCGGAGCGCGGAAAATTCTGGGGCGCCTTGGGCACGTTCATAAATGATTGCCCGAAGTCCAATACCCACTCGTAATCACGGGTCAGGGCCCACTCCGCGTAGAGCGACTCGCCAATGCCCGACTCGCCCCCCATAGCCGACCAGAAGCCCCAATATCCCTGATAATCCGAAACCGCCCCCACCGTTAAGTACGCTTTGATGTCCCGAAACTCGGGAAGCGTGAAGGTTACGTTGGCGTCACCGAGCCCCGTGTTACTCAACGGGTCGTACTGTCCATCCCAAATTTTCCCGGTGAGGTTGCCCCCCCAACTGACGTGAGCTCCGACGTAAGCGTTGCCGTAATCGAAGGACAGGTGGCCGCCGACGTCTTGCCTTTGTGGCCCGCCGGAGGAGCGGGGCGGAATGTGAAAGCCGAGCCCGCTTCCTCCGCGAACCCGTCTGCCGAGCCCAATGCCGATTCCACCGCCCAAGCTTCCGTGGAAATCGAAACGCCACTGCCCCGGGTCTATCGGCGCGCCAAAAGAGGGAGTAATCCCTCCGAGGGCGCGAGGGGTTGGCGGCGCATACGGCGAGAGACCCATGGATGGCCAGGTTTTGTATCCAGGCAGATAACCGGGGTATCTGAGAACCGGAGGGATTTTTTTCGCCTTTTCCTCTTCCGTTTCTTTCTTCTCCAGCTTCTCTTCGGCTTCAGCCGCTTTCACTTCAGGTTCTGCCTCCTGGGGCTGTTCCGCGGGCTGCTGCTCCGCTGCAGGAGCCTCGGGCTGCCCGGCCGGAGCCTGCTCGGGTGGTGCCTCTTGTCCCGGCGTCGGTTGCGGAGCTGCAGGCTGATCGGTCGGCGGCTGGGCCGGGGGCTCAGCGGGCGCAGCGGGTTTTTGATCTGGCGCAGGCGCGGGTGCTGGCGCAGGAGCGGGAGCAGGCGCAGGAGGGGGCTTTGCTGGTGGTGCTTGCAGCGGTGTGGCGTCCGAAACGTTCCCGCTTGGAATCTCAGCGCGCGCTCCACTTGTCAGAGTGGTGCTCACCACGAGCGCCGAAATTCCTAGGGAGCGAAACATTTAGGCCTATCTTGTCGAGTCCCCGTTAGAGCGGCGCTTCATACCTTTTCGCATAGGACGGAGCGGAATACGAGTTAAAAGAGCTGGCGCGCGAGCCCGACGGTCCGTCCTCCAAGCGGTGGTCGACCCGGCGCGCGCACATCGCGCGAACCTGGTTACGGTGCCCGCCGGTCGACTACACCCGGACGTCACTTCGGAGCGTTCCGCACACTGAAAGCGTTTTTCGCGTTGAGACCCCCGGGAGGCAGAGGCACGCCGTTCGCACTGAATAGAAAGGTCAAGAGCGGCCAATAATCGTCGTCCGCTAGATCCCGCTGGAGCCGCTGATGCTCGCCGATCATGTACTTTTGAATGTCGGCTGCGGTTTCAAATCGCTTGCGAAGCTCCTTGGCGCCGCCCTTTTTCTTTTTTTGTTCGATGCTGCGCGTGGTCACGTCCTTCCCCTTGCTCGCTTCCTTCACTCGGTCGATTTTTTCGACTCTCTTGATGGGGAGCGAGCCGGGCCCCATTACCGGCGGCGCTCCCGGGCCCCCCTCGCCGCGTTGGCCGTGGCACTCGGCACACATTTGAGCGTAAAGCTCGGCACCTTGGGGAGCGCGCTTTTGACTGGCGGCGATGGCTTGGTCGGTTG
>DASXTY010000882.1:0-10398 GCA_036505155.1 Polyangiaceae bacterium
TGCGCCCACGGTGTGGACCACGGGCTTCGGCCAGAAGCAAGTCAGGAGCTCGACCTGGTCGAAGACTTGGCGGCAGGGTTAAAAGTGGAGTTTTCTCGCACCCGGATCCAGCTAGAAAAGGGGGGAAACCTCCAGGCGCGAGCACGGCGTGCTCGTTACCAGGCGCTGCGGGCGGCGGCTTTGCGGTCGGGGTCAGCACTCATCGCGACGGGTCACCATGCAGACGATCGCGCTGAAACCGTACTTTTGCGACTGCTGCGCGGCGCAGGCCCCCGAGGGCTGGCCGTCCTGGCGCCCAGGGATAAGGACATGATTCGCCCACTGCTCGGCGCGCGGCAGAGGGATATCGCGGCGCACCTGAGGCGTCACGGGCTGAAGTTCGCTATCGATCCCAGCAATGGCGACTCCAGGTTCTTGAGGGTGCGCGTCCGCCAAGAGCTCCTGCCCGCGCTGGAGAGGCTTTCGCCCGGAATCGTGCGCCACCTCAATGCCTTGGCCGACCAGCTGCTTGCCATGGGTCCCTCGTCTCCGAGCCTCCTTGATGAAGCGGGAGGGGCTTTATCGCTTTCTCGGGCGCATTGGGACCAAATTCGGCGCGCACAGGAGCGCGGGCTCCGGCGGGCCCGCATCCTGCTCCCGGGCGGCCGACAAGTCGTAATGGACCCCTCTACGGGACTTCCGCATCTCGCAACCGCTTCTTTGGGTCTTCGTTAATCCCTTGCCTGTGCCCGTGCCCGTGCCCGTGGAGCTCCGGGGAGCATCAATCGACGCGGCGGGGCACTGGTGGCATGATTATTCTTATCCGGTACTGGCCATTTCGAATACCGAGGTTCCACTGTGAACAAACCGCATAAGACCCTTTTGGTCTGGGTCGTCCTCATCGTCGCTTTTCTTGCCATCTGGCAATTCCTTGGCTCGGAGGGTCCTCAGCGCAGCCCGATGCGGTACAGCGAATTCATGGCGCTGGTCAAAGCGCCCAAAGAGCAGCGACATGTGGAAGAGGTGGAGATCAAGGGTCGCGAATACACGTTCATCGTCAGGAATCCGGTGTCCAAGGGTCCAGCGGAGCGTGGCGTGACCGTCGGGCCCGAGCAGTCAGACCCGACCGAGCTCATCGACAAAGGCGTCCGGGTTCGATTTCAGAAAGACGAGGGCAATCCCTTGTTGACCACCGCGCTGACCATCTTGCTGCCGATGCTGCTGCTCTTGGTCATGTTCTACTTGTTCATGCGCCAGCTACAGGCTGGCGGGGGCAAGGCGATGAGCTTCGGCAAGAGCCGCGCGCGCTTGCTCAACGAGTCGCAGAACAAGGTAACGTTTTCCGACGTTGCCGGGATCGACGAGGCCAAAGACGAAGTCGAGGAAATCATCGCGTTTCTCAAGGATCCGAAGAAGTTTCAGAAGCTCGGCGGCCGCATCCCCAAGGGTGTGCTCATGATGGGTCCGCCCGGTACTGGTAAGACGCTTCTCGCACGCGCCATCGCGGGAGAGGCCGGCGTTCCCTTCTTCAGTATTTCTGGCTCCGACTTCGTGGAGATGTTCGTGGGTGTCGGCGCCAGCAGGGTGCGCGACCTGTTCGAGCAGGGCAAAAAGCACGCTCCTTGCATCATCTTTATCGATGAAATCGACGCCGTGGGCAGGCATCGCGGCGCAGGACTCGGCGGCGGTCACGACGAGCGCGAGCAAACGCTCAACCAACTATTGGTGGAAATGGACGGCTTCGAATCCAACGAGGGCGTCATCATCATCGCTGCCACCAACCGGCCCGACGTGCTCGACCCCGCAATCTTGAGGCCCGGTCGTTTCGACCGCCGCATCACCGTACCTCGGCCTGACATTCGCGGCAGGGAAGGGATCTTGGGAGTGCACACCAAAAAGGTGCCCTTGTCTGCCGATGTGAATTTGCACATATTGGCCGCGGGGACGCCCGGTTTCGTGGGGGCCGACTTGGAAAATCTGGTGAACGAGGCGGCGTTGTTAGCGGCGCGCCAGGACAAGGAAGCCGTTTCCATGGTGGACTTCGAGCTTGCCAAGGACAAGGTCCTGATGGGGAGCGAACGACGGTCGATGGTCATGAGCGAAGCCGAGCGTCGCACCGCTGCCTGGCACGAAGCCGGGCACACCATCGTGGGAAAGCTCGCCGAGGGAAATGACGCCGTTCATAAGGTCTCGATCATCCCGCGTGGCGCCTCGCTGGGCGTGACCATGTTTTTGCCCACTGAAGATCGCCATCTAATGAGTAGAAAACAGACGCTGGCGAGGATTGCCATGGCGCTCGGCGGTCGCGTCGCCGAGGAAGAGATATTCGGCGAGATCACCACCGGCGCCCAGGATGACATCAAGCGAGCCACCCGTTACGCCAGGGCCATGGTGTGCGAGCTCGGAATGAGCGACAGGCTCGGGCCCGTAGCTTACGGAGACAACGAAGAGAGCGTCTTTTTGGGCCGGGAGATGGCTTCGCGACGCGAGGATTATTCGCAGGATACCGCGCGCGAGATCGACCAAGAGGTACGCGCCATTATCGATTCGCAATATCAGGTGGCGCACCAGATCATTCGAGAAAACCGGGAACGGCTGAATCGGCTGGCTGAGGCGCTGCTCGAGCGAGAAACGCTCGACGCAGAGGAGATCGAGGCGGCGCTCGACGGGCGGGAGCTACCGGGCCGCCAGCGCGTCGTCATCCCCACCTGGAGCGAAAAGCAGAAAGCCCGCACCGAAAAGAAACGCCCGGCCAGCATTTTTGGCGCACCAAAGCCCGCGCCAAGCAGTTAGCCGCCAAACGGGTCACCGGTTTTCGCAGTTACCCTTCTTTCCCGTGCTTCAGCGCCTCCGCTAGCTCTCGGGCTCGTTCCAGGAGCGCCGCGCGCTGATTGAGCTCCGGGCTTTCGATCACCAGCTCCAGCAGGGCTCGTAGAATGCTCCCAACGATGGGGCCAGGGGCAAGACCGAGCTCGGTTTTCAAGTCGTCCCCGTTTATGCCCAGGTCGCGCACGCTGAGCAGGGCTCCCTCGGACATGACTTTTTCCACGTGCGCCTGGAGCAGGCTCAGGCGCTCCAGATCCTGCTTCGGATCAAAGCCCTTGGCGAGAACGTCAGCCCGAACCAGCTGGTACAGATCGTGGATGAGTTCGGGCGATACTCGACGGATCCAGCGCCGCACCGCCGCGTCGCTCCAGCCCGTGTCGTAACAGATGATGTGGTGACGCACTAATTGCACGATGCGCTCGCGGTCTTCGGTCGAAAACCTAAGTCGCGCGAGCAGTGGATCGGCCATTTCCGCTCCGATTCGCTCGTGCTCGTAGAAGGTATAGTCAGAAACTCCATCGCCAAAGCGGGTCTGGCTGGAGTACTGACGAGAGCGCGGCTTTCCCACGTCGTGCAGCAGTCCGCCCAGGCGCAAAATGGGATCGGGGGGACAGCCATCCATGCAGCGCATGGTGTGCCCCCAAACGTCGTATGCGTGAAATCGGTTTTGCTCACAGCCCACCGATTCCAAAAGCTCCGGCGCCGTCACGCCCAATAGTCCGTGGTCCTTCATCACTTCGAAGGCGCGGCTGGACTGCTGGGCCGTCATTGCTTTCAACCACTCGTCGCGAATGCGTTCCGGGCTCACTTTGCGATAGGTGTCGAGTGTGGGCTGGATGGCCCGAGCAGTATCGGGATCGAGGTCCACATTGAGCGTAGCCACGAAACGGGCTGCGCGCAGAGGTCGCAGGCCGTCCTCGCGGAAGCGCTCCACCGGATCTCCCACCGCGCGGAGGCGTCTCAGGGCGAGATCTTTGGTGCCGTCGAACGGATCGATGAGCCGCCGTTCCAGCGGGTCGTAGGCGATGGCGTTGATGGTGAAATCCCGTCGGGCCAGGTCTTCGACGATGTCGCTGACGAAGTGCACGCTATCCGGGTGTCTGCCGTTGGAATAGGAGGTCTCACCGCGCAGGGTGGTTACCTCGTAGGCGCGTTTGCCAAAGAGGACAGTGACCGTGCCGTGTTCGATCCCGGTTGGTACCACGCGAGAAAACAGTTTTTGCATGTCTTTGGGCCGGGCGTCGGTAGCCACATCCCAATCGCTGGGCGCTTTCGATTCAACCGACGCGTCGGAAGACAAGCCGAGCAGAGCATCGCGCACCGATCCGCCGACTAGCCAGCCGCGAAACCCCGCTTCTCGCAAACGCTGGCAAATCCCCAGCACGTCCTGCGGAAGCTTTTGATCCAACGCCGTCGTATCCACGTGTCTCTACTTAGCCGTTAGCCGCTAGCGCCCGAAGAGCTCCTCCACGGGAAAGCCTTTTACTGCTAACCGCTAATTGCCCCAGGGATCGACAATTTCGCCGCCGGAGAGCCCCGATTTTTGCTTGCCCTTGGGCTTGGTGGCGGGCTCTGCTTTGGCCGCCGGCTTTTCAGCCTTGCCGTGAGAGGGCCGTTGCACCTGAGCCAGCCTTTCCAGCTTCACCGACCGCCGCCCCTCGGATCCGTCCAGCGAGAGGGTTAGTTCCTTGTAACCTTCACGACGCACGTCAACTTTGATCGACGTCCCCTCCGCGACTTCCAAGACAATCGGGCTCTGGCCAAGGTCGTGTCCGTCCCTGAACACATGTGCATCCAGTGGCTCCACGGCTAGGGCCACTTGACGAGTAACCACCAGGTTCTCGGCGCCACGCTGCGGAGCCACTTCGGGACCGGACTTCGGATGGGCGGGCGCATTTACTGCGCTCGCCGACATGGAGGCGTCGCTGGCGCGGCTGCCGACGAAAATCGCAACCACAATCACCACGGTGGCCAGCAGACCCGCCAGTCCAACATAGAGGGGCCATCGCGTCTTTGGACGCGTCAGCCCAAGGGGCGTTGCCGGCACTGGCGCCGGCATGGTGCCGGCTTTTTTGAAATAATCGGCAGGCACGTTGAAGCCCCCGGAGCGCGCCATCATTTCCGGGACTGCGTCGGGGATCATGCCCTCGCGAAGCTTTTCGATATCGGCCACAAGCTCTTCCATCGTCTGGTAGCGGTGCTCCGGACGCTTGGAGAGACACTTGAGAACGACGGCTTCTAGCCCCGGCGGCACTTCTTGAGGCTCGGGGACCAGCGCTCGGATCGGAACCGGCGCTTTGTACATGTGCTGGGTCAAAATCCCCATGAAGTTATCCGCGTCAAAGGGGACCCGCCCGCTCGCCATCTCGTACAAGATGACCCCCAGGGAATAGACGTCTCCGCGATGGTCGACTGGCGCTCCCGCTGCCTGCTCGGGCGACATGTAATGCGGAGTGCCAAAAACCGCGCCGGCGCGGGTGAGCTTGCCTCCGCCCTGCGAGGAAACCTTGGCGATGCCGAAGTCCAGAATCTTGATGAAATCCTTTTCCTTACCGCGAACGACCAGAAAGATATTGTCAGGCTTCAGATCGCGGTGAACGATCTCCGCGTTGTGTGCAGCGGCTAGACCTTCGGCCAGCTGGCGAGAGATGTTCAGGATCCTGGGGACGGGAACCGGCTTTCCGCCTTCGACGACCAGGGAGAGCGGGGAGCCGTCCAGAAATTCCATCACGAAGTACGTCGAACCATCCGGCAGCCGGCCGAAGTCGCTGATGTCAATAATGTGCGGATTGCCGATCGCGGATGCGGATCGCGCCTCATTGAGGAAGCGCTCGGTGAGCTCGCCATCCCGTGCCAAGTCGGCGCGTAGCACTTTCATGGCCACGGTCTTGCCGATGATCTTGTGACGGCAGCGATAAACCACACCCATTCCGCCCTCGCCGATGAGCGCTTCCACGAGATAGCGTTCGTCGATGGTGCAGCCCACGTACGGGTCGGCGCCGGCGTAGAGGTCGGCCGCGCTCGTAACGCTGGAGCTTTCGATGTCCGCCGGCGAGATGGTGACCAGCTTGAGACCGCCTGCGGTGCCTGGGGGCTTCATCACGTCGGAAGAAGGCGTGCGGGGTCGGGGGCCGGTGGAGCGCTCGGGATCCGAGCTAGGGGGCGTCCTGGGGTTGTTGAACGGGTCGCTCATAATCGAAAAACTGCCCAGCTTAGCTTAGCCTTTCTCTTTCTACGGGCGAGCGGGAAAAAGTCTTCTATTTTACACACACATCTATCGGGCGCTTCCGCAACCCCGAAGCTCCCCATCCCGGCGGCCCTTTCCCACTCCAATAAGCTCTTCTTTCCGGGTTTTGGGCACGGGTTTGGGGCCCTGCAAGCCCCGCGCCGAGGGTTCGGGCTACCTTAACGTGAGGTTTTCCATACCCGTTCTGCACCCCCTGACTCTCGGAGTCCGCAAACATTGCATAGCGCTGCCTCAGAGGACAGGGTGGCCCTGGCCCAACTTGGCACCGGCTGGCATTGCTTTACCACCGAAGGACGGGCCGCCAATCTGCTAGGACCGCGCGAGACCCGCTGCATCACCAGCCGGGCCGCCCACTTTTTTTAACGACGCGAATGGGTTTTCCACTCGACCTAGCGGTTCGCTACATGTCTTCCAAGAAGCGGGCATTCGTGTCGGTGGGCACTGCATTCGCCGTCATTGGAGTTGCTCTCGGCGTCGCCGCCCTCGCGACCGTGATGAGTGTTACCGGAGGTTTCCGCGCTGAATTTCGGGAAAAGGTGCTGGGTGTCAACGCGCACGTGCTGATCCTCAAGTACTCGAGCGACTTTCGCGAGTACCGCAAGGTCATGCAGAAAGTGAAAAACGTGCCGGGCCTGATTGGCATCGCGCCCTTCGTCATCAACCCGATGATGGTCACGCATGTCAGCCGCACTGCGACCGGTGTGCTGCTCAAGGGCGTCGACCCCAACCGAATGGGAACGGTACTCGATTTGCCGCGGCACATCGTTGAAGGAACAACCGAAGGGCTTCGCGTTCCGGGAGCGATGCCGCCTGCTCGCCGAAGCGGCACCCTCTTGGATGAAGAAGACGGACGAATCCTCCTGAAGTCGACCAAACCCGGCGCCAAAACCAAAAAGCCGTTCTTGGAGGACCTGAGCCGCGTAATCGATGAGGAGCAGAAGACTGCGAAACCCGCCCCGACGGGCAAGTCCGCATTCGATGCGCGCGCCCCGGATTCCGATCGCGGACCGCCGGACGGGGGCGCGACGGAGCCGGATGAGGAGGAGGCTCCGTCGGTGGCCGGCGGCCCTTCTGGCAACGTGGTGCCCGACGGCGGCTATGCCAGCGTCCTGCCGGAGGACGACGTGCTTCCCCAGGAAGTCGACCCCGATCCCTGCAAGGACCAAACCGCGGTCAGCAAGCTTCCGGGAATCATTATTGGCGCCACCTTAAAGCGAAACCTGAACGCAAAGATCGGCGACTGCATTCAAGTGACCTCGCCCACCATCGGGTTCACCTACTCACGCGGCGCCATTCACGCGCCGGTTGCAAAACAGTTTCGCGTTATCGCGGTGTTCGACGCCGGTTTCGACCAATACGATTCGAGGCTGGCGTACACCGATCTCTACGAAGCCCAGGCATTCTATGACGCCGGGGACAGCGTGACCGGCATCGAAATGAAGGTGGCGGACATCGAGCAGGCTCGCAGCATCGCGCGCAAGCTGGATGATCTCTTGGCCAATGGAATTTATCACACCATGGACTGGGAGGAGCTAAATCACGGGCTTTTCACGGCGCTCCGCATTCAGCAGATTCTCATGAGCCTGGTGCTCGCGCTCATCATCGTGGTGGCGGCGTTCACCGTAATCGCAACCCTCATCATGGTGGTGCTGGACAAGAAGAAGGAGATCGCTGCGCTCAAGACCATGGGCGCCACCAATGGGGCTCTGCTCCGGTCCTTTTTTTATCAGGGCGCCATCATCGGCGTCGTCGGCACTGCCATCGGTCTGACCTTGGGTGCGTTGGCTTGCCGCGGGCTCTCGGTTTATCGCTTCCCGCTAGACCCCAAGGTGTATTTCATCTCCCGATTGCCGGTGCAGACGCGACCCGTGGAGTTTGCTCTGGTGGGGATTTTTGCCATCGTGGTGTGCCTGGTCGCAACCGTTTGGCCTGCGCTGTACGCCGCTCGACTCCGTCCTGCCGAGGCATTCCGCGAGCAGCGGTGATGCTTGCGATCTGGAGGGCGCACGTTGGGTGAAGCTCTGAAGTACACGCGCACGGCGGCATATTGTCTGAGCTTGCTCGGGCTCGGGTTGATGGATGCGTCGTTCGGACCGACACTACCTTGGCTGGCGCAAAGGACGAGCACCGAGGTGGGCGCCGCCGGGGTGTTGTTCACGGTGAGGTCCTGCGGCTACGTGGCGGGATCGTTGGTGACCGGCAGGCTTTACGACCGAATTCCGGGACATCGCGTGATGGGGATGGCGCTTTGCGGTTTGGCGACCAGCTTGGCGCTCGTCCCCAGCGCGCCGACGCTGCTGATATTGGCTGCCGTTTTGTTCGCGTCCGGGGCAGCCGCAGGCGCGCTCGACGTCGGAGCCAACACCTTGCTGGCGTGGATCCATGGAGAGCGCGTGGGCCCATTCATGAATGCGCTACATCTGTTTTTCGGCATCGGCGCCCTGATCGCGCCGGTGATTGTGGCGCAAACTTTCAAGCTTCAGCTGGGTGCCGAGTGGGCATATTGGGCCATCGCAGCGACCGAAGCCGGGTTCATGCTGATGCTGATTGCGCTGCCGAGCCCGGTCCTTCGCGTCCGCCAGCAGAAGAGTAAAACCTCGCCCTCGCACTGGAGCTGGCCGCTGATCGTGTTGGTCTCGGCCTGCTTGATGGCATACGTCGGATTGGAGGTGGGATTTGGGGGTTGGATTTTCACTTATGCGACGCAGAAGCGCAGCTGGCCGTCGGAGCTAGCGGCGTATTTGACGGCGGTGTTTTGGGGCGCGTTCACCCTGGGTCGCCTAGCTTCCATCCCGGCGATGGCTTACTTGTCGAAGAGAAACGACCAACGCTTAGGCAGCAGCGCGGGCGCTCGACGCACGCTGCGACAGGTCTTGCGCACCGCGCTGACGGGCGCCACGGTTTCCACGGCAATGCTGCTGATCTGGAACTCTGAGGCGATGCTCTGGATCGGAAGCGCCGCGCTCGGAGCATTTATCGGTCCTATTTTCCCAACTCTGATTTCCCTTGCGGAGCAAAGGATGAAGCTGAGCGGCAGCATGACTTCGCTGTTCCTGGTCGGAGCCGGATTCGGCGCCATGTTGTTTCCATGGCTCATCGGGCTTGCCATGCGGTGGTTCGGACCGGGGGCAATGTTACCGGCAATTTCAACCAACGCGGCGATTCTGGTGATAACTTACCTCGCCTTAACGCGCTGGCTCGGACAGCCTCCGCAGGAGCTCATCCGACCTGATGGCTACGACGCGTGAAATCCCGGCTGGGTACGGCGCAAAAGCCCGATCACACGCGCGCGGAGCTCGCGAGCCCGAAACGGTTTGCGCACGAAGTCGTTGGCGCCGGCCGTGACCGCCTCTTCCAGATCTTCCTGAAGCGAATGGGCGATCAGAAACAATACCGGCATGTGACTCAATCGGCGGTCCTTGCGAAGCCTGCGGCAGAGCTCCACTCCCGTCATTCCCGGGAGCAGCGATTCGACCACCAGCAGATCCACCGCGCTCGACCGCAAAAAGTCTAATGCTTCCTCGGCACTCCCAACCGAGCAAGTGCAAAAACCAGAAGCGCGAAGCGTTGCCGATACCACGGTCTGCACGGCAGGATCGCCATCTACGATCAAGACGCTGCAGTTGGTGGGCGCCGCCACCTGCCAGCGCAACCCCGGCTGACTCGGTGGCCCGACGCTGGAAGGAGCGCCGCCCCGCGCAAAGCGGCGGAGCGTTCCCCAATCTCGCTCTTCGAAGACAATGCCGGATCTATCGTCTCGATGCACGACGCGCCCGGCCGCCGCCGTCGAGTCATCGCCAACCGCAAACGTCGCGAGCAGCCATTGGCCTTCGCGAGGCGTGTGCCCCGCTGGCAGGGCCAACATGTGCTCATCGCTAGCTTCGTTCAGCAACTCCGCCAGCGATTCGAAACTCTCGAACTCGTAGCCAATCGCCTGCACGCGAACCTGGTTGATGTAACTTCAGAGCGCACGCGTTTCAAGCGCTTCCGACCAAGAAAAATCTCGCGACCGGACCTTGCGGAACGGTTACCGAAACGCCGTCGGTTTTTTGTGCGCAAGTTCCCATTTCTCAAGTTTGGCACGACTCCTGCTTATCCTGTCGATCGAGTGAGTTCGGCGTGTGGCACGCGTAATGCTTCCAAGGCGGCGCCCCTGCCCCTAACCCCGACCCCTAACGTGGCACACGCGCCAGGGCACTCGCCCAGTACACCCCAAGCAGCGCGAACAACGCCAAAGTGGCGGCCCACTGCTCCATGCCGAGAACCGGATCGCCGCCGAGCAAGTTACGAAGGTGCCCCCGCGGAGACAGCACGGCCAGAGTGGTGACTCCGGAGCCTAGCACCCA